>JBMYPG010000011.1:0-45950 GCA_049600095.1 Pikeienuella sp.
AAGGAAATCAGCGCCTATGGCGTCGCTGACATTGCCGGGAGTGGTGTTTTCAACAGCGGCGATCTGGTGCGGATGAAGGGCATGGTCGAAAAACCAGCCGCCGAGGACGCGCCATCAAACCTCGCCATTATCGGTCGCTACATCCTGGCACCGCAGGTGATGAGCACGCTAGGCGCCCGCAAACGTGGTGCAGGCGGTGAAATCCAACTGACTGATGCCATTGCCGAGGAAATGATCGCAGGCCGCGATGTCTTCGGCCTCCGCTTCAAAGGCGACCGCTACGACTGCGGCTCAAAAGCAGGCTTCCTACAGGCAACCGTCGCTTTCGCACTGGCAAGACCCGATTTGCGGGATGAGTTTGGCGATTTCCTGTCAACAATGGTGGCCTTACCGCAGGCGGCGGAATAGGATCACCACCAAGGTTTCGCAGATTAGGGTTCCATAAGTGGCCAGAATTTTAATTACAGGCGGGGCGGGCTATATCGGCAGCCACGCTTGCAAGCTGCTCCATGCAGCAGGGCATGAACCCGTTGCATTCGACAACCTGCGAACAGGGTGGCGACAAGCTGTAAAATTCGGCCCACTGATCGAAGGCGATCTGTTGGACAGCGACGCGGTGGCGCAGGCCTTTGAAACGGCCAGACCTGATGCTGTGATGCATTTCGCGGCCCTGTCAAATGTAGGCGAATCCGTTGAACGGCCAGAACTTTACTGGCGGAATAACGTCGTCGGCGCAGCGAACCTGCTCGATGCTATGCGCACTGCCAATGTTTCCAAACTGGTGTTTTCCTCAACCTGCGCTGTCTATGGCGTGGCACAGGACGAAGTTTTGACCGAGGATCACCCCTGCTCCCCCATCAATCCCTATGGTGAAACCAAATTGGCGATTGAACGCATGATCGCCGATTATGCCGGTGCCAGCGATCTAAAGGCGATTGTGTTTCGCTATTTCAATGTGGCCGGTGCTGACCCCGACGCTCAGATTGGTGAACATCACGAACCGGAAACCCACCTTGTCCCGCTGGTGCTCGATGCCGTGGCAGGCGACCGACAATGTATCACGATATTCGGCGAGGATTACGCCACACCCGATGGCACCTGCATTCGCGACTACCTTCATGTGATGGATCTGGCCGATGCCCACGTCAGGGGCGTTGAAAATCTGCTGAACGGGGGCGACAGCCTCACAATGAACCTCGGTACCGGAACCGGCTTTTCCGTCAAACAGGTTATTGATGCCGCCAAACGCGCTACCAATAGTTCACTCAACATCGAAAAAGGCCCCCGCAGACCCGGCGACCCGCCTAAACTGGTGTCTGGTTCTACCTTGGCTGAACAGACATTGGGTTGGCGACCAGATCGTTCAACAATGGATCAAATGATTTCAACAGCATGGGCTTGGCGAAATACCGGGCTTTATCAAAGCTAAGTGACTTGCGTGTTCTCCCACCCTCGCCATAGTTTAGTGCTCAAAGCCACTAACAGGTCCGCGCGCCGATGAACCCTCTGGCCGCCTATTCTCGTCGATTTGAACGCAAGCGCAGATTGCTGACCGCTGGCCGGCGCGCATTTGACCTGAAACGCCGTAAGCTCAGAATTGGGAAAATCAAACCCACCGACGTGCTGATGTTCTGCACCCAACGGAATGAGGCTGCGCGGCTTCCCTATTTTTTCGAATACTACCGCGCCCGCGGGGTCAATCATTTTCTGACGGTTGATAATGGCTCAGATGACGGTGCCGCCGAATGGCTAGAGGCTCAGCCAGATGTCTCGCTCTGGACAACCGATGCCAGTTACCGCCGTGCCAATTTTGGCGTGCATTGGCTCAACGCCCTGCTGCACCGATATGGCCGCAACCATTGGTGCCTAATCCTCGATCCCGATGAATTTCTGGTCTACCCGCATTGCGATACCCGCGACATTCCAATGCTTTGCGATCATCTGGATGCAGGCGGTCGCCGTTCATTCGGCACGCTATTGCTCGATCTTTATGGCAAGGGACCGATTGCCGAAACGCATTGCGAGGTTGGCAAAGACCCGATCGCCGCTGCGCCATGGTTTGACCCGGCCAATTATTTTTATCGCCGGAACGACAGATACCGAAACCTCTGGATTCAGGGCGGCCCACGCATGCGCGCCTTTTTCCATGACAGGCCGATGTTCGCGCCAGCCTTGAACAAAATCCCCTTGGTGAAATGGCAGGCAGGCAATGCATTGGTCAGTTCCACCCACTGCCTGCTACCCCGTGCCCTGAACATCACCTATGACGAGGAAGGCGGCGAACGCGTCACCGGCGCATTGCTCCACACAAAATTCCTGTCCGTGGCCACCGAAAAAGTCACCGAAGAAGTCGACCGGGCCGAACATTTTGCCGGTGGGCGAGAATACCGCGCCTATGCCCAGCGCCTCAGTGATGGGCTGAGCCTTTGGACCCCACATTCAGTGAAATACGAAGGCTGGAAACAGCTAACGGCGCTTGGCCTCATCGCGCGGGGGGGCTGGCTATGACCGTTGCCTATATCCTGATGGCGCATGAGCATCTTAACGTTGCCGCCCAGCTAACAGCCAAATTGTCCGCTGCTGGCAGGCCGGTCGCCGTCCACATCGATGCACGCGCACCGCAAGCCGATGTTGATGCCTTCAAACAGACGATCTCTGGCGAAAATATTATCCACATCCCCCGCCGAAAATGCGAATGGGGCATGTTCAGCCTCGTTGATGCCACGTTGGAGGCTGCCGCCGCCCTCCTGAACTCCGGGCATTCGTTCAGCCACGTCATGCTGGTCAGCGGCGCAGACCTGCCCGCCCGCCCGCTGGCCGAACTTGACGGTTTTGTTGCCGATCACCCCGACCATGACATTATCGAAGCAGTGGAGCTGTCAGAGCGCCGTTGGGTCATGGATGGCTTGGTTGAGGAACGTTTCAGGCTCTACCACCCCTTCAGTTGGCGCCGCCGTCGCGCCCTGTTTGATATGTGGGTAGAGGTTCAGCGCAGGCTGCACATCTGGCGCGGCCTGCCCGAAAAACTCGACCTCGCACTAGGGGCGCAATGGTGGTGCCTCACGCGCGATACCTTGGCTGCAATTCTGGCTGACCCACAATTGCCAGTACTAAAGAAATTCTTTCGCTGGACATGGATACCTGACGAGTCATTTTTTCAAACCCTCGCCCGAAGGCACGGGCGCGCGCGCATTGGCTTCTCACCCACGCTGTCACGCTTTGACCCGCGCGGCGTTCCCTACGTCCTTTATGATGATCAATCCGACCTGCTGCACCTCAGCGACCATTTCTTTGTCCGAAAGGTTCACCCTCGCGCAGACAGCCTGCGCAAACGTCTGCTCAACCAGGCCTTGGGAAAGGAAAAAAGCCGCGCCTTTACTGGCAAAGCCCCAACCGAAGAATTTGCCCGCGCTGACCGCAGCCGCACCCATGGTCGGGAAAACGTGCTCTCGCCCGCGCGCTTTAAAAAGCTAAAGGGTAAGAAAACCCTCGCATCGGCATTTCCCTACACGATCATCGGCGGTGTTGGCCCGGATACGTCAGAGATTATCTCAAAGGAACTTTCACGCCGGGGCGACATTACCTGCCATGGTCGCTTGTTCTCGGATGAGGCCGTAAAATTCCATGGTGACGATGAAATCATCGCCGGGTGCATCCCGGCTTCCAAACACGCCCGCGACTTCTGGCCAGACCAATTCGTTATCAACGTTGCGCGCGGCGCAGCGGGCGGGGCTGTCGCCTTTTGCCTACCGGTCGAAGACCGCTATGCCATTGGCGATTTTCTGGCCAATGATCCGGGCGCACGAGTGATCTGGTATCGCGGCGCTTGGGCGCTCGATTTGGTCCGGCGCGCAGACCGTCTGTCACAAGACGGGCTGGCCGAACGCGCCCGCGATGCAGCATCAGCGGAACGTGGCCAATTGGCAGCGTTTCGAAAGGCTGGTGCAGCGCTTACCATCCGTTCAGCGGCAGAGCTGATCGAAGCACCAAAGGCATGCATCGCCGATATGTTAGACGTCGCCAACGCCCGCCCCAGCCGAAGAAAGTTGAAACCGCCGGTTTTTGCCCCAGATAACTGGAACAAGGCCCGTCCCGTATTGCGCTTCCTGCAAAAATCAGGCTGCGAGATAGAGGCAGGCTTGCTCGATCAACACGCTGGCCCGGAAGAGACAAAAACATGAGCCGAGCGCCGGTTCGATACTTTGCAATTTTTGGTGCCATGCGCACAGGGTCAAACCTGTTGGAGCGGAGCCTGAACCAATTCCCCGGCCTCACCGGTTTAGGAGAGCTATACAATCGCCGCTTCATCGGTAAACCGACCCAAAAAGACCTGCTCGGCGTTAACTTGGCAGCGCGAGAGGCTAACCCCGTAGGGCTGTTAGACAAAGTTCTGGATGCGAATGAAGGCATCATTGGTTTTCGCATTTTTGGCGACCATGATCCTAGGATGATAGACCATGCCGCGCGCGATCCGTCTTGCGCCAAATTCATCCTCACCCGTGATCCGGTAGACAGTTTCATATCGTTGAAAATCGCCAATGAAACGGGCCAATGGATGTTGTCCAAAGATGAAAACCGCAGGCTGGCCCGCATTCGGTTTGAGCCAGAGGAATTCATCGCCTATCGCGACCGACTGCGTATGCATTATGCCCAAGTACGACATACCATTCGGGCCAGTGGTGGCTCTGCGTTTGAGATCAGTTATCCCGAGTTATCCGACCCCGACCTTATCTCTGGTGCTGCCCGCTTTGCTGGCGCAACGGCAGAGCGGCCAGATACCAACCCACCAATCCTGCGCCAAAACCCTCCAGACCGCAGCGATAAGGTTGAGAATTTTGAGGAGATGCAAGCCTTCCTCAAATCCGAAGGATCAGCCCAAGCGCAAGTACCGCAGGCCCCGGCCATGCGTTATGCGGCATTGGACGAGATGATCGTCGGGCGAAAATTGAACCTCATCTACGCGCCCATCCCCGGTGCAGCAGCGGCAGAGGTAAAGCGTTTTCTGTCAGAGGCAGAGGATGTGACCGAAGAAGGTGGCATCATTACCGGCCTTAAGCCTCTGCATGTCACCCGGCGAAAACGGCGCGGTGGTCTCGTCTTTACCTTTGTACGCCATCCCGCAACCCGTTTGGTCGATGTATTCCTGCGCCGTCTTTTGGAGCCAAAAAGTCGGGTGTTTGATGATCTGGGGCATCTGCTAACACTATCCTACCAAGCGCCCTCCGCCGTCGAAATGCGGAACGATGCTAACGCTCAAAAGGCTGGCTTTGATGCCTTCCTGACCTTCATCGCCGACAGTCTGGCAGGGCGCACCGCGATGCGAATTGACCCATCATGGGCGCCGCAAGTCGATTTGCTAAAAGCTTATGGCGACAAGGCTCCGGTTGATTTCATCGGGCGCATAGAATCCCTAACCTCTGATGCCCGCTATGTTCTCAGCCGCGCCGGTGCGGAAAATGCAGATGCTCTCTGCACACGACTAACCACGCATTTGGATCGGTTTTCATCATCCGGCGCACAAGGCCGTCTGTTAACCCTTGCCACCGAACGACGCATTTATCAGCTATATGCCCGCGACTATGACGGACTAGGGTATTCAACCTTGAACAAAGGTGCCGCTGAATAACAGCGCGCCTGCTGTCGGGCCTACTCGGCCTTCCGCTCCATGCTTTCACGTCCTGAAATCACACAGTTACGGCCAGAATCCTTCGCCACATACAACGCCCCATCGGCCCGCTGCATCAATGATTGCAGGCTAAGCCCCTGTTCCGGGTAAACCGCAACGCCCAGCGAGGCGGTGATTTTCAGGGTCTCGCCACCATATCGCAGCTCTGCATTCTCAATCTCCGCCCGCAACGCTTCGGCGCGGTCAAGCGCCTGCGCCTCGCTGGCACCGGGCAGCATGATGATGAATTCTTCGCCACCCAACCGGCAGGGCACATCAATCTCACGGAACATGGATTGCAAAATCTCAGCCAGGGTACGCAGCACCGCATCCCCGGCATCATGGCCAAATGTATCGTTGAACCGTTTAAAGTGATCCACATCCAAGCTGATCAGAGAGGCCGGCTTGTTCGACAGTTGGCACCGCCCAATCTCTCGTCTGGCGTAATCGAGGAAATACCGGCGATTATACAGCCCTGTTAACGGGTCCCGAGTTGACTGATCGCGCAATTGTTCGCGCAAGCGCACATTGGCAATCGCCAGACTGATCTGCTCGGCGCAAAAATTGGCCAGCTTTTGCGTGTCCAACCCGTCGTCAAATTCGGCAGGGATCAGAACATGCAACAGCCCAACCGTATCGCCATGGGCAATGATAGGCAGACAGTAATATTGCTCTGGCGTATCCACACCATGCTGATCTTTTACATGGGTGCACGGAATATCGACGGTGTTGTGGCCATAATAATAACTACGCCCCCGACGCAACGCCCAACAATCCGGTGGCTCAAAATGGGTCAGGTCATCTGCCGTGGGCCAACCGCAAGCCGCCTCCAAAACATCGCGCGTATCGGCATAGACATAAACTGCGCCAGAACTACCCGGCAGCAGTTTTTCCAGAAACGAGCTGACAACCTGAAACAACTCCTCCAGCGTATCAGACGACTGGAGCCATTCGTTGAACTCAGCCAGCAACCGCGATTCAACCCGTTTCCCGTGCTCAAACCGGCGGGCTTCCTCCGCCTGCAACTCTGCCTCGCGCCGTTGCGTAATATCTCGCCCAACCAGAATAAAATGCGTATGCGCCCCCCTATCGTCAAAAACAGGAGTGATTTCCTGCTCCATCCAATAGCTGTGACCGTTACGTTTATAGCACTGCATCTCCAGCGTAATGGTCTGACGGTTGCGGATAGCCTCGTCAATTCTGGCCAATTGATCCCGGTCAGTCTCCGGCCCGACCAATACATCCCGACCGGATTTCCCGATCAGGTCCATCTCCAAATCCAAACCATTCTGACGGCGAAACGCTTCATTCGCCCACTCGATCCGGTTTGTGGCATCCGAGATAATGATCAGGTCCTTGGCATGCGCCGCAACCAAAGATAGCCGCTGCAATTCCTCCTGCCGCGCCTCAATCCGCGCCTTTTCCGCCTCCGCCTGACTTTTCGCTCTGGCCAATGAGGCTTCAACCCGCCTGAACTCCGTTATGTCAGATAGAGTAACAACATAACCACCATCGGCGCTGGGCCGCGCATTAGATAGAATGACCCGGCCCTTGGGTGTTTTGCGAGAAAACGAAAACGCACCCCCCGTCGCATATTTCGCCTCCACCTCGGCACGGGTCCGGGCAGAATATTCCCCGCGCGCCTCACAAAAATCCAAAAACGCAGCCCGCGAAATCCCGCGCGTTAACTGATCCTCGCTCATTTCCAGCAGTTCATAGGTGCGATTGCCAACCAACTCGCAAATGCCATCCGGCTGCCAAACAATGACACCCTGCTCCATCGCATTCAGAATGTTTAGCGCAAGATCCGTGGGCGGAGAAGCAATGCTCACCTGACCGCGCTTACGTGCTGGCTTTAGTGTCTTTTGATCAACATGCTTCACAAGCGTCGCCCCGACCTGCCCATACCCATTTGGGGTCAGAGTGGCGCGAATTAGTTAACAAATCGTCAGGATTTGAAATTCCAAAGCAAAGCCAACTGGTTCAACGATGATTGGTTTTATAAGTGTTGGTAATCAAAGGTACTGCCAAGGCCCAAAAGGTGCACAGTCGCTACACCCATCCTACTCCACTGTATTTAGCTTGAACATTGTATAATCCGAGCCATTTCACTGCAAACACCCCCATCATGGCTTTCGTATGACGGCAAGGCGCGCTATGTCGCCTTTCATGCCCCGATATAAGTTAACAATTGAATATGATGGTGGCCCATTTGCCGGATGGCAGCGCCAGCCTGATCAACCCTCAATCCAAGGGGCGATGGAGGCTGCGATACTCGCACTAACCGACGACCAAACTTTGGTGCAGGGCGCGGGCCGCACAGATGCCGGCGTGCATGCAACGGGGCAAGTCGCCCATTTCGATACGGTACGTGAATGGACACCATTTCGGTTGAAAGAGGCTCTAAACCACCACCTGCGCCCCAACCCGATTGCAGTGATCGCAGCCGAAGTGGCGGCGGATGATTTCCATGCTCGCTTTCATGCCTACGAACGCCGCTATATCTATCGCATCATCAATCGCCGCGCCCCACTGACATTTAACCGGGGCACAGCCTGGAAGGTGCACCCGAAACTTGACGCGGTTGCCATGCAAGCCGGGGCGGATCATCTGATTGGCCTGCATGATTTCACCACCTTCCGATCCACGATCTGTCAGGCAAAATCGCCGATCAAAACCGTTGATGAAATCCGGGTGGAACAATCAGGCGAAAACATCGACATCCACGTCCGCGCGCGCAGTTTCCTCCATAACCAGGTCCGCAGCTTTGTCGGCACTTTGGTAAGGGTCGGCACCGGATCATGGGCACCAGATGACGTGCGAAAAGCATTAGAAGCATGCCACCGCCCCGCCTGCGGCCCCGTCGCCCCGCCAGATGGACTGTATCTGGACAAAGTGTTTTATCCTGACGCTGCATTGCCCGCCGAAAACTGAGCAAACAAGCAGCCCAGCAGTTGCCTCTCCGGCCGGTTTCGGTTCCTATCAGCGCCGGAGGTAACAAGCCCACATGGAACCATTCAAAAACCTAATATCCGAAGATGTCGTGACATTGATCGGGCTGCATCTGAGCAAGGCAATGCCCGACCTCGACCAAGACGCATTTATTGCTTCGATCTTACCTCATTTGGACGCGTTAGAGCTAAAACAACGCGTACAGTTCATCTCAGAACAAATGCTGACGGTGTTGCCGTCCGATGTACGCGAGCGAAACAAAACACTCGTCACAATGCTCCACCCCGACAAACTCACTTCTGCAGGAAAACCGAGCAGCGAGGACGGCCTGTGTGGCTGGGGCATCTGGCCCCTGACCGACGTTATTGGTCGCTCTGGCCTTGATGATCTCGACAACTCGATGAGCGCGCTGAAAGAGTTCACTATGCGCGGCACATCCGAGTTTGACGTCCGCCCCTTTATCGCCGCTGACCCAAGTCGCGCAATGTCTATCATGCTGGACTGGGCAGGCGATTCAAACGAACATGTTCGCAGACTTGCATCCGAAGGGTCACGCCCAAGGCTGCCATGGGGAATGCAGTTAAAATCACTCATCACCGATCCAACGTTAACCATGCCAATTTTGAAGGCGCTGCGCGATGACCCATCGGAATACGTCCGCCGGTCCGTGGCAAACCACCTGAATGATATTGCAAAGGATCACCCGGACCTCGTGGCCAAAATCGCTGGCGAATGGATGCAGGGCGCATCAAAAGACCGCCAAAAACTTGTCCGCCACGCCTGCCGCAGCCTGATCAAACAGGGCCACAAAGAAACCTTGGCAGTATTCGGACTTGGTCCACCAAGCATCGCGGAGCCCCAAATCCATATCGTAACGCCAACCGTTGAATTTGGCAAAACCTTGGAGTTCAACGTCACACTCTCATCAAGCAGCCAAAAACCACAAAAACTGCTCATCGACTACGTTGTCCACCATCACAAAGCCAACGGAACCCTTGCCCCCAAAGTCTTCAAATGGAAGCAAACCAGCCTACAGCCGAACGAAAAGTCCACCCTCACCCGCAAGCACCCGATGCGCCCGATCACCACAAGGAAGTATTATCAGGGCCAACACGCGTTATCTCTCAGGATAAACGGGCAGGATTTTGGCTGGGTGGGTTTTGAGTTGGAGATTTAGGCCCGACTAACAGCCGACTTTCCGGCTTCAGTGTCTGTATGCTTAACAAAGGGCGTATCTTACAAACGCGAAGCACTAGTTTTGTAAACATGTGTTGGTTAACTTGATCCAAGTCGCCCAATTTAAAAAAGGAATTTTCAATGCTCGCCAAAGCGATAGCTTCAATCTGTATTCTTTTCACAGTATCCTGTGCGCAGCCTTTAAGCGAAGCCAATTTGAGAGATAGGGTTACAGCCTGCCTGTCGGGTGAAAGCGTTTTTGGTACAAAACGCTGGCCTGCCGATCGGGAAATGAAAGTGCTAATTGGCGGAGAAGACGCCGACGTCCGCTTGTTCCGAAGAAGTCTTTTGAAAGAAACCTATGAGGCGACCATGGGGGACTTGAGGCAATCTTGGTCTTTCACCGACGACCTCGACAAAGCTGATGTTTTTGTTGTCCTCGCGCAGGATGGCAAACCTGCGAGCTCTTTCACACTGAAAATGCTCTCTGCACTCTATGATGGCGACGAAGAGAAAGTGGCGGCTGCCATACCGGATGTTGAGGTGTGGGAGGATAACATCAATATTAGAATGAACATCAATACGAAAGTAACATTCACAACCCAACTGACGGGCGAAAACGCCACGTCGGAGAATGCGCCGACAGTAGATTTGCCCGCCCTCTTTAGCACCGCGAAGCGGGCCATTTTTTTGAAGGCTGAAAGCGATACACCCAGCCCGTTATTTGCTCGGGTAAGCGCATTCACCGCGGTGATTGGTCTTGATACGACGTTAAAATTGTCCACCTGCGAAGGATACTCAGGCATCCTGAAAAACGGCAAGGGCCCTTCACGTCAAGATCGGGTTGTGCTGGAGTTGATCAGCTAAAACACACCGACATCACCGCAAAGCCAACGGAAACCTCACCCGCAAGCACCCCATGCGCTCAACCACGGCACGGAAATATTATGGGGGTGAGCGCGCGCCATCTCCAAGGATCAATGGGCAGGATTTTCGAGAGATGAGTGGATGTTTGTCGTGCGGAAGAAACTGATGTTGGCCAAAGGTTCTGCTCTGACATTCCGATTTAGAGTTAAGGGTCGGGGCTGCCCACGGGTGGACGCTTTGAAGTGGGTTTGTCTGGCATTTTATGGTGCCAAATCCCCCTCAATCTCGGCAATTTGAAACACTGCAATGCGGCCACCCTTTGGGGTGGGCGGCCGCGACCCGTGCTAGTCGCACGGGTCAGTCTCTCAGTTGAGAGGTAAGCTTATCCTTGTCAGAAATGGCCCTAATCAGGGCATTCACAACACAAACACCCAACTACCCACCAGTCGGAATAACCCATTCCTCACCACGCCTCGTCGTAACATACTCCGGCCAGCGGAAATTCAGCGGTGGTTCGTAATCGCATAGCGGCGGCAGCCATTTGTCGCCGCCAATTCCGCCGCCTGTCCGCTCCCGAAACTCCGCCTGCGCAGCGGCCAGCAGGTCAGGGTTCGTAAGGCAATCCAGCGCCGTCATTGCAATAACTTCCGCCGCCGTATCGACCATCGGGTCAATGCTTGGCGAATGCCCACCCAAGGCGTTCATGGCCCATGCTGGATAGGCATAGCCATCAGGCGCACTCAGCGCTGGCCGTCCGATGTACATCCGCACCGTCGGCGCATGCCAGCAATATTCGGTGTAATCATCCGACGTAAAATGCCGTTGGGTCGGGGGCAGCATCTGCCGCAACGCCGCCTCCGCTTCTTCTGGTGGCGTCAATTCGCTGATCATCGGCAGGAATGGTTCTTCCATCGGCTTCAACCCAAGCTCCGCTTGGATCGCACGGGCAAACGCGGCGGCGTCCTCCCCAAACTGCGGCGCGCCTGCTACCTCCAAATTCCGATAGGTCGCGCGGGCCAGGGCATGGTTGGCCAATCCGGGGCGAGACTTGGCCACCCACCGTCGCCGCCATGCACAATGGGTCAGCTTCGCCGCTGCCTCCGCAAAATGGTCAAGGCCGCGGACGATATGTTCGGCCTCCTCCACCTCAGAAATGCGGATGAAATACATGATCTGGGCGATTTGGGCCGGGATGTTATCGGCGGTGGCCTGCCCATGCGCCAATATCGTCTCATTCATCGACCAACTTTGGCCCGGTGCCATCACATGCTCTCGCAACGCTTTGGCATTCTTATACATCTGCACCATCGCATCAGTCGCCCCCGGCGCCCGCGCGCTGGCATGACTGGCCGGAATGGGCGAGGCTTCACCCCCTGCCATCCCCGTTATCATCCATGTTTCTGGCTCATCGCAGGTAAATTCGTAAACAACCCCATACCCAACACCGCAATGGGTATCCCACCGCACCGTGTTGCACAGCGGGGCCATATAGAACGGGTGAAAACTGATCGCCGCATCCAGATCATCATAATACCCGGCAGCCGCATGAATGGGTTTCGACCCGCGTACTTTTTCTGCCGGTTCACCAAAGAATTTCAACCGGCCGGGAATGCCATGTTGCTCCATCGCCGCCTTGGTCGCCAGAAACCCAGACAGCGCCCCCATACCCAGCGCCGAATGCGGGTCCGTATGCCCTCCAGCATGGGGCGACAACCCAGCGCGGGGGCCTTTGACGGGTTCCGCCGCCTGACAATTGCCCGGAATGCCATCGTACTCGGCATATCCGCCTATGGTCGGGCCGTCACCATTTTCCCAAGTGGCACAAAACGCAGTCGGCATGCCCGCCGAACCGGCCTCTACCGTGAACCCTTCGCGCCGCAGCAACTCAACATAGAAATCACAGCTTTTGTATTCCCGCCACGCCGTCTCTCCAAAATCCCAGATGCAGCGGGTCCAACCTGAAACCTCGGCACTACGCGCTTTTACCGCATCGCGCGCGGTTTGCTTAACAATGATCATGGGGGCACTCTTTGTTGTCAGTTCATTGCATTCGGTCAGGGGAACGCTAACCGCAACAAAACCTATTCACATCAAAAATCAGTCATTGGCTTATAATTATTATAAATATCCATGGCTGCATCTTCAATTTTACCCAAAGCACTGTGCAGCACTGAAATCTCTTCCTCGGTCAAACCTGCCTCTAACTGAGCGACATAATTTTTAATTGCCATTTCAGTAATCTTAGCCATTTTCCGGCCAGCATCGGTCAGCCGCAATTGCTTTGCCCGCTTGTCTTTTGGGTCAGGTAAAATCTCAACCAACCCACGCTTAGCCAATGATGCCACACTACGGCTGATCAGGGCCGCATCGAACCGGGTGTTCGCGACGATATCGGAAGCTGTCTTGATGTTTGATCGCCCAAGGATAGCAATGATCCGCCAATCCGTCAGACCAATGTCACCTTCTTTCTTGGCCATTAGGGCAGAGGCATTGGTCAGCGCATTATTCGTTATCGCAATGCGAAATACGACGCTGTTAAACGCCAGCGGCGGTGTGCCTCTTTTCTGCATAGTCTCCCCCATCGCCAACAACCGTCAGGGGAAACGCGATTTTTGTCAAATTCTGCCTGATTGGGGTATAATTTACGCGGCAGAGTGGTGCGTTGAATGCAACGCTCCACCACAACCGTACAAAAGCCGCCATTCACGGCCCCGCAATTTCCCTTAGCGAGAGAACTTCTTGTACTTGATTCGCTTCGGCTCAACCGCATCAGGGCCCAGACGACGGATTTTATCCGCCTCATAATCCTCAAAGTTACCCTGGAACCACTCCACATGGCTGTCGCCTTCGAACGCCAACATATGGGTGCACAACCGGTCGAGGAACCAACGGTCATGCGAAATGATCACGGCGCAACCGGCAAAGCGCATCAGCGCATCTTCCAACGCGCGCAACGTCTCAACATCCAAATCGTTCGTTGGCTCATCGAGCAGGATGACATTGCCGCCGCTTTTCAGCAGCTTTGCCATGTGAACGCGGTTCCGCTCACCACCTGACAGCAACCCAACAGGTTTCTGCTGATCGCCACCCTTGAAATTAAACGCCCCGCAATACGCGCGAGAGTTCATTTCCGCCTCGCCCAACTGCACAATGTCCAACCCGTCGGAAATTACTTCCCACACGGTTTTCTTCGGGTCCAGCGCATCACGCGACTGATCCACATAAGACAGCTGAACCGTGTCACCAAAGGTAATCTCACCGCTATCCGGCGTTTCCTGACCCGTCAACATGCGGAACAAGGTTGATTTACCTGCGCCGTTTGGCCCGATCACACCAACAATCCCACCGGGGGGCAGGCTGAAACTTAGGTCATTGACCAACAGGTTATCGCCATAGGCTTTGCTGATGCCCTCAACCTCGATGACCTTAGACCCCATGCGCGGGCCATGCGGAATGATGATCTGCGCATTGCCGATCTGCTCACGCTCTGACTGGTTAACCATGTCGTTATAGGCGTTAATACGTGCCTTGGACTTTGCCTGCCGCGCCTTGGGTGACTGTCGCACCCATTCCAATTCCCGCGAAATTGCTTTCTGGCGGGTTTTGTCTTCGCGCGCTTCCTGCTCCAACCGCTTGGCCTTTTGCTCCATCCACGAAGAATAATTGCCCTCGTAGGGGATGCCCCGCCCGCGATCCAATTCCAGAATCCAGCCGGTAATTTCATCAAGGAAATAGCGGTCATGGGTGACGATCAGGATCGTACCTTTGTAGTCGATCAAATGGCGTTGCAGCCACGCGATTGTCTCGGCGTCCAAATGGTTGGTCGGCTCATCGAGCAGCAGCATATCAGGCGCTTGCAACAGCAGTTTGCACAGCGCAACGCGGCGGCGCTCACCACCTGACAGGTTCTCGACTGAGCTATCGTCAGGCGGGCAGCGCAGCGCCTCCATCGACACATCAACCTGGCTGTCGAGGTCCCACAGGTTCTGCGCGTCAATCTCATCCTGCAACCGGCCCATTTCATCGGCGGTTTCATCAGAATAATTCATGGCGAGTTCATTGTACCGGTCCAGAATGGCCCGCTTTTCAGCAACGCCTTCCATCACGTTTTCACGAACGGTTTTGGTCTCGTCTAACTGAGGTTCCTGCGGCAAATACCCAACCTTGGCCCCCTCGGCAGCCCAGGCCTCACCAGTAAAATCCTTGTCCATCCCGGCCATGATTTTCATCAGGGTGGATTTACCAGCACCGTTGACCCCAACAACGCCGATTTTCACGCCCGGCAGGAATGAAAGACGGATATTCTCAAAACACTTTTTCCCACCCGGATAGGTCTTTGAAACACCATCCATGTGATAAACATACTGATAAGAGGCCATGTCCCGCTCCGCCGATAGTTCGCCCAAATTCCTGCGCGGCTATGCTGTATGGTGGGATGGGGTGGAAGGCAAGGGTTTGTGGGGGGAGGGGTGATGATATCGCGGGCCGTGGCCATTATGGGGCGCCGCGACCAAACAGCCAACGTTAGCAGAGCACAGATTGGCAGAATTTTACATAAAAATGGAGGAGTTTTAGGGCCTCAGGTCACTCTGAAAGATCAAATCGCGCTATGCTGCACCGCCAATTCCTCAAAGTGAATCAGACGACCGCACGCAGATCAATCCAAGATCGAATTGAGTTCAGGCCCTAATCAGCAAGGCTGCTATAAATATCGCTAATTTTAATGGTTTGCGTATCCCATGAATACTTATCGTAAAGTAACTTTTTTGAAGACTCATTCATTTTGTATTTCTGTTTTTGAGATACCATGCGAGAAATATAGTATGGCATGCTGTGCCTATCTTCTTCAAAATCGCAAATCTCTCCATTCCCAAGTTCAGCGATGAATTCTTCTATTTCGTCTAGCTTATTTGCCAATATCGGAATGTCTGCGAAAGACATTTCGAACAATTTATTTGGCATTGAATACTGATATGAAAGTGTAACAGGTTCCACTGAAATAATACCAATATCAGCGCCTCTGATATAACTCACAACTTGGTTCGCCGGCACAGGCGGCAAAATGTGGAACCTGTGAATTAGGTCTTTACTCATCGCATATTCTTCAAGTTTGGCTCTTGCAAGAGGATCAGAGGGACCGATTGCTGCAAAGACCATACCAGGCAGGTTTGGGAGAAGATCAAGCATGATGCGAATGCCTCTCCCTTCGGTGACCTTACCTACATATATTGCGAGAGGTGTCTCTTCATTGATGCCAATATCCCGCCGAATATTGCTTGGGCATTCCGTGATTTCCGGGCTATTGTAGATGATGTTGATATCATTACGTCTTATGTGCCGGCCGAGTTCTTTACCAACAAATCGTCCAACCGTAATTACGGAATCTGCTTTTCGTGAATATTTACGCTCTACATAGCTAACCGTTCTTTTTTGAATCCAAGAGAGCGGTGGATTGCGGTGAACTTCGAGTTCATGAGCATCATAAACAAGTCGGGCACCACTCAATTGAGCAGCGGCGTGCCCTGCGGGTAAACAAATTAGGTCATGAGCGTGAACGATGTCAGGGTTAAGCTTAGCGATCTCCTCGGCAAAAACTTTGCGATACACATAATATTTTGTGAACGGGACCATCAAAGTGACCAGAGCGCGGGCTAGTTTTCGATTGAGGCGTTTAACAAGCTTGAGAGGTTTTATCGCCATCAAATGTTTGCCAAGCTGAACCGCAAGGCGATGATAAGTTACACCACGAAGGTGTTCAAAATTCTTTGCATTTATGTTCAGAGTGGCAAACACATGAACATCATGGCCATCTCTTGCAGCAGTCTCGGCCATTTTAATAACGCGCGAGTCCGCCGTACACGGATTAGAGACAAGAACAACGACTCTGGCCATATTACTGTGCCCCGTCTTTTGTAGCAATTTCGTCTGACAAGATATTTTCTTCTTCATATTCTATCAAAGAATGAAGCCCCTTAACCTCACTTCTGATCTGATCCATGTCGGTGGCCATCCGCTCGGTCATGAGAACTCTAACATGCGCCACGACAACACCACAGGCGCCAGCAAGAACGACAATCACCAAAGCGGCTGGATAGTTGAAACCCGTTGTGGCGGCTGCTCCGTCAGATGTCGCGACCAGATACACATCCAGCAGCAAACTAACCACTATACTCCAAATCCCTATGACCGCCGCAATTTTGCAAAAACGTTGCATTCCAGTCACGAGTTTGAGCATTCGAGTCTTACTGGCTGCGGCCCTTGTTTGGCGGATGTGCGCAATCCGCTCAACTTCAAAATCTTCATCACGGAAGGTTTTTCCGGGACTTTGGGCGGCCAAGAAGAGATCGGCGTTTTTTGTACTAATCAGAGCGCCACCGAGGTTGGCCCGTACAAAAACTGCATGCTCTCGGCTCGCAAAGTACAGGTTCGCTCGCTGTAGTTTGGCAAAGCTGAAGTCTGCACCGTCGACAATTGCATCCCGTAAGTTGACCCCCCGGAGAACAGCTTTTGAAAAGGCCGCTTTCTTCAAGCATGCCCTTTGAAGGTTTGCATATTCCAGGTTTGCATCGGACAACCGGGACGAGCTGAGTATGGCATCCTCAAAATTGGCATTTCTTCCCATAATCGACAGCAATGATGCATCTGAAATGTCTGCCCCTCTCAGATTAGCCCTGACGAGACTTGCCATATTCAAAATGGCTCTCGATAGGTTCGCGTTAGCTAAATGTGCGTAATTCAATTTTGCGCCGATCATCTCAGCTTCGCACAATTGAGTCCCTGCGAGGTTTGCACGTTCCAAATTTGCGCCATTGAGAATGGCATGGGAAAGGTCAATATCGCGTAGATCGACCTGCGCCAGATCCATATTTGAAAAATCTGCGCGAGCACCCTTTTGCCTCGCGGACCGTAGCCAAAAGGTGTGATCGTCGATAATCGCCTAAATTTCTATCGTATGCATCTGTACAGGGTGTCCACTATCGTATTGGAAGCTTGGGTAGATGATGTTCCAATATATCGCGGACCCACATTACAATCCAAGGTATGATAGTACCTTTTTTCAAAGTAGCTGGATCAAGTGTGATCTACGTTACTATTACTGGGTTCTACTGAAGTCGCAGAGTGGTTGTTGGGGCACCGTCACACAAACTTTGGGAAATGGCCAGTTAGAGGTCGACCGAAACCAAACTGAGTGACTTCAGCTGGTCACACTCCCGTTGTTTTGGATTCTACAACAAAATTTTTGTGCATAAGTTCATTTTCAGAAATGTTAAAAGGCGGCAAAGTTGAGATGAAGGATATTTATACAGAGAAATGCAATGAAATAACTGAAAGATTACAATCGTCTATGGTGAAATACTTTTCAGAAGGGCTTGGTGACCCTATGGATTTTTTATATTTTTACCCAGACTCACAACGTTATTGGGCGGGCATGCAAACAGCATCTTCAACTTGGCCTACCCCCGGAGCTTTTTCTATTAGTGGGTAGCGATAAATTCCTAGAGTGAAACCCACGGTAATGATGATTTACCCGATACAAGGATGTAACATTAGGATATTCGGTATAGTGATGGAAGCGTGTTGACCAGTAATCAATTTTGGCGCACGCGACATGGCCTGATGTTTCTGCTCATTTGAAGCATACGCAAAGAGTGTCGACCAATGACCAGTATCCAAGATAAAACCATCAAACCAATGCAGGGTTTTTGGAGTTGACCGAGTAAGTCGATAGCGCCGGTTCGGCGTTCGAGGGCATTGACCGGCACTGCCGCGGCGACTTCGTGAAGTTGCGGTTTGACAGAGCAAAACAGATATTTGAGGTGCGATTTTTAGCCTACATTCTGCCTGTCTGATGTTTCGGCCAGTTAGGTCACTATTGATCAATACTTGGCAGCGGTCCCGCTCTATTCAGTGGGTGGTTGTGTGTCTCGTTTTGGTGTTTTGGTCGCAGCTACCTCAACCCGCCCACTCAAAACGACCGTGGCATGCCCAATACATGTTCGGCCACATAGGACAGGATCAGGTTGGTTGAGATGGGGGCGACCTGGTACAGTCGGGTTTCGCGGAATTTGCGTTCTACGTCATATTCGTTGGCAAAGCCGAAACCGCCGTGGAATTGGATGCAGGCGTTTGCAGCCTCCCATGATGCTTTTGCCGCCAGATATTTCGCCATATTGGCCTCGGCCCCACAAGGTTCGCCTGCATCGTAGAGCGCGCAGGCCTTGTATCGCATCAGGTTGGCGGCTTCGACTTCGATAAACGCCTCGGCAATTGGGAATTGCACGCCCTGATTTTGGCCAATCGGACGACCGAATACTGTGCGTTCGCTGACGTAAGATGTGACCTTATCGGTGAACCAATATCCGTCGCCGATGCATTCTGCCGCAATCAACGCGCGTTCGGCATTTAGCCCGGTCAGGATGTATGTAAACCCTTGGCCTTCCTCTCCAATCAGGTTTTCTTCGGGGATTTCCAGATTGTCAAAGAACAGCTCATTGGTCTCATGATTGACCATATTGGCGATGGGCTTAACCTCCATCCCCGATTTCATTGCGGCTTTGATGTCGACGAGGAAAATCGAAAGCCCCTCGGATTTCTTTTTGACATCAGCCAAGGGCGTGGTGCGGGCCAGAAGGATCATAAAGTCAGAGTGCTGTACCCGACTGATCCAAACCTTTTGGCCGTTGATGACGTAATTTCCGCCGCGTTTGACAGCGGTGGTTTTGATTCTGGTCGTATCGGTGCCGGTCGTCGGTTCGGTCACGCCCATGGATTGGAGGCGTAATTTCCCCTGCGCAATCAAGGGCAGAAATTTTTGCCGTTGTTCTTCGGACCCGTGCCGGACCAGCGTGTTCATGTTGTACATCTGGCCATGGCAGGCGCCGGAATTGCCGCCGGTGCGATTAATCTCCTCCATAATCACACTGGCTTCGGTCAGGCCCAGGCCTGCGCCGCCGTATTGCTCTGGAATAAGCGCCGCCATCCACCCTTCGCGGGTTAGTGCATTAACGAACTCCTCCGGATAGGCGCGGTTTTCATCGACTTTGCGGTGGTATTCTGCCGGAAATTGCGCACAAAGTGCCCGAACGCCGTCGCGAATATCGGAATAGGTTTCGGTAGGCATTGGCAGGCTCCAACATATATCACTGCATTGCTGTTAGCGGTATTTACAGCGGACGGCAAAGTTTGGGTGTTGTGGCCGGGCTGAGCGCCTTGACCAAGAATACCCGATCCACGGGGAAATTGCCCTTGCCTAACTTGTGCTTGCGCTTACACATTTTTCCCAGTGTGTCGCCGACAGGATGGGGTTCATCGCGGGTTCTGCATTGGCGGTGGCAAGGAAAGAAAGCAAAATGACGCGCATTGATCTGAATTCTGACCTTGGTGAAAGTTTTGGCCCGTGGACCATGGGTGATGATGCTGCGATGCTGTCCATCGTAACCTCGGCCAATGTGGCTTGCGGTGGGCATGCCAGCGACCCCGAAACGATGTTCAAGACGCTGACCTTGGCGAAGGAACGCGGCGTTTCAGTTGGCGCGCACCCCGGTTTTAATGATCGCGAAGGATTTGGGCGCAGGGTGATTCCTATGGCACCTGATGAAATTGCACGGATGTGCGCTGCTCAGATTGGGGCCCTGATGGGTATTGCCGCGCTCGTTGGTATTCCTGTGGGTTACGTCAAGCCGCATGGGGCGCTGGGCAATCTCGCGGCGCGTGATCGTGGAGTTGCTGATGCGATTACTGCTGCGGTTCAAATGATGGACCCGAAGCTGGCCATTCTGGCGATTTCTGGAACGCAGAGCGAACAGGCCGCCCGTGCAGCCAATGTTCCGGTGTATTCAGAGGTTTTTGCGGATCGTGGGTATCTGTCCACCGGGCAGTTGGTGCCGCGTGGGCAGGATGGGGCGATGATCCATGATGCGGGCGAGGCGGCTGATCGGTTATTGTCTTATCTGGACACGGGATTGATGCCTGTTGTTGATGGGGAACCGATAAAATTGGCTGCACATTCAATTTGTGTTCATGGCGACAGCCCGGGCGCGGTTGATATGGCGGGTGAGGTACGCAGTCGACTGATGGCTGAAGGTGTCGAAGTTGCCAGCTTTCTAAATTCCTGAGGTCACTTTTGGAACCGACTTTCAAGCCTGTCGCCGATTATGCATTGCTCGTAAACTTCGCCGAGGAAATTGGTGAAGAGGCTCATGCATCGGTCGTAGCATTGGACAAAGCACTAGCAGCCGCCCAGCCAGAAGGGATGACGGAGGTTATCCCGGCCTTGGTCAATCTATTGGTGATGTTTGACCCTGTTGTGACCGACCATTTGACAATGGAAGATGCGGTTCGCAAGCAACTTCACAATCTTCAAACACAAGCCATTTCGGGCGTGGAGCGTCCGGTGCAGGTTTGTTACGAGGGTGTCTTTGCGCCGGATCTTGATGCCGTAGCGCAGGCGACGGGAATGTCGGCGGAGGCTGTCATCAATGCCCACCTTGCTGGCGATTATCGTGTGTTGATGTACGGGTTTGCACCGGGCTATGCCTATCTCGGTGGGGTGCCAGAGGTTGTTCAGGTTCCGAGGAAACCTACACCTGTTCGCGATGTTGCGGCGGGCAGTGTTCTGATTGCAGGCCCTCAATGTTTGGTCACTACAATGATCATGCCTACAGGATGGTCGATCATTGGCCGTTCGCCAACGCCTGTTATGACCCAAGACAAAGAACAGCCGTTTCTGTTTGATGTCGGCGATACCGTGGTATTTGAGAGAATTGATTTGGCGATGTTTGAGAAACTCAGCCGGAAAAGTGACCGCCATGGCTGAAGCCGAATTTTCCGTTAGTTTCGCCGGGCCTTTGGTAACGGTTCAGGATGCCGGGCGTCGGGGCTATATGCGGTATGGTGTTTCCGCATCTGGTCCGATGGACAGATTAGCGTTCAATGCGGCCCATGCGGCGTTGGGCAATGAACCGGGCCAGACCGCTATTGAGATCTCACTCGGTGGGTTGATTTTACGTTGCGATGAAGGGTCAGTGACGGTTGCCATCACCGGCGGTGATTTCATCGTTGAACATGAGGGCCAGAAATCAAGCTCATGGACAATCCTGACCATCAACAAGGGTGAAAAGCTGACCATACGTGCCGGAAACGCTGGCAGTTGGGCCTATTTGGTCTTTGCCGGAGTGTTGCAGGCCAACGATTGGTTGGGGAGTCATGCGACCCTTTCCACATCAGGACTTGGCGGTGGAGCGCTTAAACCCGGTGACAGGCTGACCATCGCTGATACTTCCGTGCGAAATGAACGCGAAGGTGACATTGCCCGCCCTGAGTTTCTGCAAACAGACCCATTTCGCGTGGTAATGGGGCCGCAGGATCGGAATTTTGTGGCGGAAGCTGCCGCGCTTTTCCAATCAACCACGTTCACGGCGACGGATGCATACGACAGGATGGGCATGCGACTGTCCGGCCCGGTATTGGAGCTGAATAAAGCACTCTCCATTCCCTCAGAACCCATCGTTCGTGGGTCGGTGCAGGTATCAGGGGATGGTATTCCCACCGTGTTATTGGCTGATCACCAGACCACCGGCGGTTATCCCAAAATTGCCACTGTGATTTCCGGTGACATCGACCAGCTCACCCAATTACGGGCGGGGCAAACCCTCAAGTTCGCTGCTATTAGCCCGGAAGAGGCAATTATCACAGCCAGATCGCAGAATGTTGCACGTAATAAGTATCTGGCCGAGATTGCAGTTCCGCGCGGTACATTGCTGCAACGGCTGATGCGTGAAAACCTGAACCACGGGTTTTTACCGGATTAAACAGTTTGGGTGTATGTGTTTTGGGCCGCGCCATTTCAAACTCTACTTCAAACAGTCCAGCCGCTTACGGCCCAGACCATTCAATTGAGCAAATATCGGCGCTCATGCAGTCAAAGCTCCATACGCGGCCAAGGTTGCGGAATTTGGATTTTACACCGCGTGCCGTAACCACGGTTGAACCCATCCAATAGGCAGCGTTGTTGATGGTAAAATGCTCACCCGATGTTACGCCGCATAGTGGTTTGATCTGGCTAAAGATGGCGTAACCTTCGCCTTTAGAATTCTTCAACCTTCCAGCTTCTCAACAGGTTTGCTGCGGCAAGGGCAAAGGATGCCGGGTAGTTGTCGGTTGTGCGAGCTTTCATGATTGAATGAAGGCCCAGCAACAGGCTGATGAGGATTTTGGCGGCATCCTCTGCGCTGATCCCGGCGCGCAATTCTCCTCTTTGGTTTGCCAAATACAGGACCTCTGCAAATCGGGTCTCTAATCCGGTCAAATACCGCTCGATCCGCCGATTAACCTCAGGGTCGGACCGGTCAAATTGGCTGATCGAATTAAAGGCAAGGCAGCCCGAATGTTCGATGTCCGGCATTTTTTCGGCAGAGGCGATGCCCTGTAGCCATTGGGCCAGATCATCAATTGTATAGGTGGCCGGGTCCGGGAAATGGTGCGCCTCTGCATTATCGAGATAAGTGTCCAGTGTCTCCAAGAAAAACTGTTCTTTGCCACCATAGGCGGTTTGCAGCGTGAACCGGGTTAATCCGGTCTCTTGCTCAATCTCTCGGGTGCTCGCGCCATTGTATCCTTTGCGCCAAAACAGGTCCAACGCACCGGCGATTGCACTGTCGTGGTCAGCTTTTCTTTTGCGCGCCATCACATTTCCTCTTGCATTTCTATCCATGTGACTAGTAATGGTATTTCTATCCACTTGACTAGCATGCTTGAAGTGGAAGCACAAACCGCCTGTGTCGGGCATGGCGTTAAACATTTGAAGGAGGAAAACATGGTTGTTGTTGATCCGAAGTTAGGGGCAAACAAGCCGATGAAGTTGCGGGCAATCTTTATCATGAATGCCCTTAAAATTCTGCTCGCCTTTGGGTTTTTTGTTGCATTCAAATTTTTTGGCGCAAGCGTGGGCGCGCTGGCTGGTGATGATGCGGCGATGCTGATGCTGTATACGATGTTCGGTTACATCGCGACATTCGCTGCCATTGTGACCTCGATCTTGAAACGTAGCCTGTTGGGCATTCGTGTTGCGATTGCGGTTGATTTTCTGGTTTCGATTCCGGCGACTGCGGTGCTGGGCTTTGTCATTGCGATTGCAAGTATGGGCCTGACGTTCACGACGTCGGTTCGGGCCTATTTTGCCTATCGCGGTTAAGGCGATGGTGGTGATTTGCAGCAAATGGCGGGGGCAGAATAGCAGCACATGGCCCGGTCGCTGCGCAGCCCGATGTTGAATAGAAGGTAAATTCTCATGAACCAAGCAAAAGAAATCTCTGCCGCATTTCCGTTTGAATCCAAGTTCGTTGAGGTAAACGGCCAGAAAATTCACTTTGTCGAGCAGGGTGAGGGCGCGCCGATATTGTTTATTCATGGCAACCCGACCTCTTCGTACCTGTGGCGCAACATTATTCCGCATGTTTCTGGAGAGGGGCGCGCGATTGCCTTGGACCTGATTGGCATGGGGCGATCAGACAAGCCGGATATTCCCTATCGGTTCAAAGATCATGTACCGTTTCTGGATGGGTTTATTGAGGCGCTGGGCCTGAAGGATATTACTCTGGTGATCCATGATTGGGGTTCAGCGCTTGGGTTCCATTATGCCAAGCGACATCCGGAAAACGTCAAAGGGATCGCCTTTATGGAGGCGCTGATCCGCCCGATGAATTGGGCGAGTTTTCCGCCGGATTTCAGAACTGGGTTCAAGATGATGCGCACGCCGGTCATCGGTTGGTTGATGATCTCTGGCCTTAATATGTTTGTGAACAAGATCCTGCCGAGTGCGATTGTTCGCAAACTGTCTGACGAAGAAATGGCGCGATATAGAGCGCCCTTTCTGACAGTACGCAGTCGTCGGCCATTGCATATTTGGCCGTGCGAAATACCGATTGAGGGGTCGCCGCAGGACGTTTATGCGGTTGTGGATGACTATAGCCGATGGCTGGGGCAGACAGAGATTCCCAAGTTGTTGTTCTATGGAACGCCGGGTGGAACGGTTCAGAAAGCAAACGTCGCTTGGTGCAAACAGCATATGCCGAACCTAGAGACAGTAGACATCGGGCCGGGCATCCATTTCCTGCAAGAGGATAATCCCCATTTGATCGGTGAAAAGCTGGTGGAATGGATGGTCAGATACGAGCTGGTATCTACGTAAAGAAACGCCGGAGACCTAACCAGCCCCCGGCGCTCAAACTCTACTTCAAACAGTCCAGCCGCTTACGGCCCGGACCATTCAATCGAACAGATCTCGGCGCTTGTGCCGCCAAAGTTCCATACGCGGCCAAAGTCGCGGAATTTAGATTTTACGCCGCGTGCTGTAACCACGGTTGAACCCATCCAATAGGCGGTGTTGTTGATGGTGACATGCTCACCCGGATTTGCGCCATCCAAAGGTTTGATCTGGCCAAAGATCGCGCGGCCTGCAGTAAATGTGCGTGTGCCGTCCTCATCAATGGTAAAGGTTGTCGGCTCGCGACGGGCGCCCATGTAGGTGCCTACCAGCATCTGGAACAGGCCGGTGGTGCCACGGGCTGAACCGGTCATGATCATTTCCAGCGCATTGAACTGATCATCATCTGCAAGTTCATCAATATACAGCGCGACGATCCAGTTACCCTCACCCATACGGCCCGGAATATCGACCATGAAGCCAACGCAAAGGCCCGAGATGTCGACATCGCCATAGTGGCCCTTGTCGACCTTCACACCAAACCAGGTCTGGCAATAACCCTGAGTTGGGCGAGCAGAGCCGAGTGAGATCACGCAGGGGCAAAAGACTTCGCAGTTACAGTTCATGGCCAATTCGCCATCCACCGACCAAGATGGAATGCCGACTTCGGCCTTTTTCTTGGACTTTTTCTTTTTCTTATCTTTCGCCATCGTCGTCTCCTACAAGATACCAGAGAGCACATAGCCCCCTGCAATGATTAGCACTATGCCTGTCAGCTTACCGAAAACTTCAGCTTTGGGCAGGATTTTTTCGGCCAGGAAATAGGCGGCAATCGCGGCCATCCACCAGATGTTCATTGCGCCGAACACAAACATCAGCCCCATAAAGGCAACGCAGCAGCCAAAACAGTACAGCCCGTGGCGGGCGCCAACCGGGAATGCGCCTTCCAAACCGGGTTTCCAATGTTGCAGCAGATAATGCAGCGGGTGGCGGCAATGTTTCAGGCAGGCGTCTTTGATCGGGGTGAACTGATACACGCCGGCGATCAGCAACAGCACGCCAGCAGCCAGAGGGGTCGCTTGCGTTCCGCCCATGGTAAACAGATCCGATCCGCGCCACAGCAATTGCAGCATGGCGGCACCAATGGAAAATACGGCCCAGAGGATGAAATAACTGAGCGCGAAAAGGGTGATACGGAGCGCAAGGCGGGTGCCGCTGTCCTCCTTTGCGCTGATCCCGGCATAGACCGACATAACGGGGGCCATGGCGGGCAGCATCATGGCGGCCATCATCAACAACCACATGACCGAGGTTTCGGCGATGGTCCGCAGGGACCAGTCGTTGGGGTCCATCGACATGCCAAACATTTGCATGCCGCCCATGTCGCTCATCCCGTCCATTTTCATTCCGGGCATATCTTTCATGCCCGACATGCCCGTTTCACCGGTTTCAGCGGTGTTGCCATCGGCTGGCATGTTCATCCCGCCCATCGTGCCAGATTGCATATCCGATTGCTCAGACATGCCACCATCCATCTTCGGGGCGGTTTCCATGCCTTCCATGGACTTCATCCCGCCCATGCTTTCACCGACACCCTCAGTGACACCATCGGTCGCCATTTCCATTTTCGGGGTCATGTCCATATTCATAGAGGACATGTCAGAGGCACCCATCAGCGACCAAGTGGCCACCCATAGGGCCGCAGAGAAAAGGGCCGTGACCAGAACGGTCAGAAAACGGGGGTCGTCAACTTTGGTAAGCAGCATTATGCGTCTCGTTTTGTCAGCAGACCGGACGCAAGGCCCGATACATAGGCCGCCATGGCGCTAAGTTGCGCTTCGGCAGATTTTGCATCGCGGGCTTCTAACGCCTCGGTCAGTGCCTCATGCCCATCCGCGATTAATTCACGGTCGCGGGCCTGATAGGTGATAAGATTAAGCAGGGGTTGCATGCCCTCAACAACGCTGGCGAGTTGAAAGCTGAGCATCGGGTTGCCGGCGGCATCAGCAACGGCACGATAAAACCGCACGTCAGAGGCGCAATAGTCCTCATCACTGGTATCACTGCTGCGCTGCACCTCGATTTCCGCCCGCATCGCGGTCAGATGGGTGGCGTCACGGCGTTTGGCGGCAAAGGGCAGGCAAGATTTCAACAGGGCGAGACGGGCTTCGATCACCTCAGCCGGATCAGCGCCCTGCATGCCGATCACCAGCATGGACAGGGTGGCGAGGCTGTCATTCGCCTCTGCCCAGCTAATCCGATTGATGAAAGTACCGCCTGTTGGGCCGCGACGTGACCGGATCAGGTTTTGCGCAGCAAGTCGTTTTAAGGCTTCGCGAACTGTAGGCCGCGATACGCCAAACCGTTCAGCCAGTTCTTGTTCGCCGGGCAATCTTTCATCCGATACCAATACACCATCAACAATTGAATTGCGTAGCTCTGCCGCAATGGTGGCAGCGACGCTGGCGTCTTCGTTGTTTGGCTTATGTGGCTTCGGATCAGGCACAGGGCCTCCGCTATGACGTGTTTGCATTTCTGTTCTGTAAATTCTCTATCTGAGCGAGATTTGTTTGACAAATAGAATGTCGCGACGCAAACCCCTTTATGACAGCGAATTCACTGCAATCGAATCCGCTTGGGTGTTTGAACAAAATGACGAAGGAGGCTCAGATGGGTTTCAAAGCGCTGATCGTAGACAAAGCCGAAGATGGGGCAATCAGCCAGTCGATCCAGTCAATCGACGTGGATCGCTTGCCAGAGGGCGAAGTGCTGGTCGATGTTGAATATTCTACGCTGAACTACAAAGACGGCCTGTGCCTGACCGGCAATGGCGGTCTGGTGCGCAACTATCCACATGTGCCGGGCATCGATTATGCAGGCACCGTCGCTGAAAGCAGCGACAGCCGCTATGCGGCAGGTGACAAGGTTGTGCTGACCGGTTGGCGCGTTGGTGAAGTGAGCTGGGGCGGCTATGCACAAAAAGCGCGCGCCAAGGCCGATACGCTTGTGCCACTGCCTGCGGGCCTGAGCACTAAACAGGCGATGGCGGTTGGCACCGCTGGTTTCACCTCCATGCTGTCTGTTTTGGCGCTGGAAAACCACGGCCTGAAACCTGGCAATGGCCCTGTTTTGGTCACCGGTGCAGCGGGCGGCGTTGGCTCCGTTGCCGTCGCCATTCTGGCCGCGCTGGGCCATGAAGTTGCCGCCGTGACTGGCCGCGCTGATCAGGCCGATTACCTGACTGGTCTAGGTGCCACACAAATCATCGCCCGCGAAGAGCTGGCTGAAACCACCAAGCGTCCGTTGGAAAAAGAAATGTGGGCAGGCTGCGTCGATGCAGTAGGCGGCCCAATGCTGGCCCGTGTTCTGGGCCAGATGAAATATGGCGCTTCGGTTGCGGCGGTTGGTCTTGCGGGCGGTGCGAACCTGCCTGCGACGGTCATTCCGTTCCTGCTGCGCGGCGTAAATCTGCTGGGTATCGACAGCGTGATGCAACCCTATGAGCCACGCGTGGCCGCATGGAACCGTATCGCCAGTGACCTGCCGATGGATAAGCTGGAAGCAATGGTCAACATGGCCAGCTTGTCTGACCTGCCAGACCTCGGCGCATCAATCCTAAAAGGCGACGTAAAGGGCCGCGTTGTTGTTGATGTAAACGCCTAAAACGATTGATGAGGGGGAGTGGTGACTTCCCCTCCTCTTTGCGCCAAAAAAGATACCGCATCCCGTTTCGCAGAAACGGTAAAAGAGCATATAATATTGCACCGGTGCTAAAGTCGTTTTTGGTTATGTTAATGCCAAAGCAAACGGTCCCTTGGGCATAATCAATCCTCTCCCAGTACCTCCATTTACCCTTACGTAGCTAAGGAAATGCAAGTCTATTAGTGCATTTGCATCATGGACAGCTGTCCCTTTTCAAGCGTTGGGTAGGTAAAACAACAGGGAGAAGATCATGCTTCGTTCAACCAGACGCGGGTTCGCGGTTGGCCTTTCTGCAGTGGCACTCACTGCTGCGGCGGGCCTGTCTGCTGCTGCTGACAATATCATCATTGGCGTTCCTGCTGCGCAATCCGGCCCGGTCGGTGTCGCGGATCATCAGGATTGGACCAATGGCGTTCAGATGGCGATTGAAGAGCTTAACGCCGCCGGCGGCGTACTGGGCCGTCAGTTAGAGGCCAAAATTATCGACCTCGATATGCTGTCACCAGAGGGTAACGTGGCCGGATTTCAGGCACTGATAGAGGGCGGCAGCCATGCTATCGCCTCTGCCTTCACAATCATTCCACCACCTGCAATGGATGTCGCGGCACCATCGGGCATTCCGTACCTTCACGGCAACACGTCGACCTTGAATGTCGACCTCTACAAGGGTGACCCACAGAAGTATCGGAACATCTTTCAGCTTGATGTGCCGGAAAGCTACTATGGCTCCGGCTATGTGAAATTCCTGCAAGACATGGTGTCGTCCGGTCAGTGGAAACCAAAGAATAACAAAATCCACATCGTACAGGGCCAGATCAGCTATACCCAGTTGATCAGCCAAGCGACGCAGGCTGCTGCAGCAGCCACCAACGGCGAATGGGAAATCGCCGCGATTACCGATATCCAGTTTCCGGTACAGGACTGGGCTCCGGTTATCCGTGCGTTGCAGGATACAGATGCCGCAGCAATCATGATTGACCATTGGGTCGCGGCTGAGCTTGCTGCGTTCTCTCAACAATACGCCTATGACCCGGTTCCGGGATCGCTGGTATATCTGCAATACGGACCATCACAGCCAGAATTCCTAGACCTCGCGCAGGGCGCTGGTGAGGGCATGGTCTGGGGCACGGTCTATGGTGTTTATGCCGATGAAAAAGGCGCAGCATTCCGTGAAAAATATCGCGCGAAATACCCCGGCACGATGGGCATGGTCTATACGGGCGGCGGCTATGACGCGGTGATGATGCTTGCCAATGCGTGGAATGAAGTCGGTAACCCCGACGATTTTGACGCCGTAGGCAACGCCATCCGCAACATGGAATATCGCGGGATCAATGGGTTTTACAAAAATAACCCAGAGACGAATTCCGGCATTTCCTATCCGAACATGACGAATGATCCAGAGGCGGGGCAGGCCCACCTGTTCTTCCAGGTGCAGGATAATGAGCATCGGATCATCGGCCCTGCCCCCTTTGCTGAGGTGCCCTTCACTGCACCGCCGTGGTGGTAAGCTGAGTGGCAGAGTAACATCATGTTATGTGGTTGCCATGACGTCAGCCTGTCACTGGGTGGCAGGCTGATCCTTTCCGGCGTCGGGCTAGAGGCAAAGCCGGGGCAAATCCTCGGCCTCGTTGGGCCAAATGGTGCCGGGAAAACCTCGCTTTTTGAGGTGTTGTGCGGACGGTATACGCCTGACGACGGAACTGTGATTTTGGATGGGCGTGATGTAACTCGCACTCCATTTCACCGTCGCGCCAGATTGGGGTTGGGGCGAACATTCCAAAGCCCGGTCGTGCCCGCATCCCTGACAGTGGGCGAGGCATTTCGCGCCGCCAGAAAATCGCACGCGCCGTTTCTGTCACGCCATGACGCCGAATGGGCGGCGCGGCTGACCCGCCTTCATGTTCCATGGGATACGCCCGCCACCGCACTTGGCGCATTTGATCGGCGCAAACTGCTGCTTGCCTGCCTCATGATGCGCCAACCCAAGGTGTTGCTGATGGATGAGCCAGCATCGGGCCTGATCAATGCAGAAATTGACGAGTTGGATTTGATCATGCGCCAATTGGTCGATGAATACGCAATCGGCGTGATCCTGATTGAGCATCGGTTGGAACTTTTGTCCGCCGTGGCCGACGCCTGCGTTGTGCTCGATCTGGGCGAAGTCATTGCGACCGGCGCCCCGCGTGAAGTGTTCAACGAACCACGCGTTAAAGCGGCATATTTTGAGAACGTCGATGCCTGAGTTACTGGAAATCAAACAGCTTTCTGCCGGTTACGGCCCCCTTCGGGTGTTACACGAAGTCGACCTGACGGTCACGGCGGGCGAGCGGATCGGGCTGGTTGGGCTAAACGGCCACGGCAAAACCACGTTAATCCGTGCACTGACCCATATGGCAGGTTGGCAGCAGGGTTCCATAAAGCTTAATGGCGTTGAAATAGGCGGCGCTCGTTCTCAGGGCGCAGGCAGACGCACGCCGGGCTTGGTCCGGCAAGGGATCGGCGTTGCGCCACAAGGTGACGCCATTTTTCCCGGTCTTTCCGTTCGTCGCCATCTTGAATGTGGCGCTTACACCAAAATCGCATGGCGTGAGCGGCGACAGCGGATTGACCGGATATTCGATATTTTCCCACCACTTCGCCCCTTGGAACACGCTCTGGTTGGCAAACTATCTGGTGGGGAACGGCGCATGGTCTCCATCGGTCGAATGCTGATGACCGAAGCGCAATTGTATCTTGTTGATGAACCGTCATTGGGGCTGGCCCCAAAAATTTCTCATCGGGTGATGGAGGCTTTGTGGGATTTGCCAGTCACTGGCGCGATGATCATTGCAGAGCAAAACGTCACCCTTTTGACCGGTCGCGCCGACCGGGTCATCGGCATGCACGCCGGTCGAATGCGCGGTGACGTCGGCCATGTGGAGCTTGCCTGATGGACATGGGCCTAATCGTTTACGCGCTTAATCTGGCGGCGATTTATGCGCTGATGGCGGTAGGGATTTCGATCCTCTGGTCGTCGGTTGGCGTGATCAACATGGCCCATGGCGCGACCTTCGCCATATCTGGTTATGGCGCTTGGCTCGCCACCGGGGCGATGAAGCCCGTGATTGCTGCTGTGTTCGGGAAAACCGCATTGGGCAGCGCTGCAATGGCTGCGACCCTGTTCGGCTCCGCCCTGATCGCCGGGGCGTTATGTGGCGTCATAATCTATTTGCTCGCCTTTCTGCCCATTCACGACAAACCGAACTATCCGGTACGGGCGCTGATCATCACCTTGGGGCTCAACATCGCCTCTGTCCAAGGGTTGCTGTGGGTCTTTGGCCCTCGCAATCAGGGCCTGCCAAAGATTTTCGGTTTTGGCCGGTGGGAGGTGTGGGGCACCAAAATCCGCTTTGACCAAGCGGGCACCATCATCGGTGCCACGATAATCATGGCGCTAACGCTGGGCTGGCTGCGCTATTCTCGCAGAGGATTAGAAGTCCGCGCAATGATGCAAAATGCCGAAGGCGCGGCTTACTCTGGCATCTCTCGCCAGGCGACCGCCTTGCCGGTTCTGATGCTGACCGGGGCACTGGCAGGAATGGCAGCAGCATTGCTGAGCCAGACGATATTTGTAAGCCCTACCGCAGGCGTCATCCCTTTGGTGAAGGGCCTGACCATCGCATTGCTGGGCGGATTAGGCTCCGTCCCCGGTGCAATAGCTGGTGCGGTACTTGTGGGGTTCTTGGAGGCTGGCGTTGGCGCAATTCCATTCCTCGGCCAACGCTATGTCCTGTTCTCTACCTTCATTTTCATCATCGCCGTTCTGATTATTCGCCCACGCGGCATTGGTGGCCTTTTGGATGATACCCGCGAATGACTGACAAACGTTTTTATCAAGTCGGGCGTAGACCGTATGAGTTGCGGCTAAAGCCATCGGGCGATACAGAACGGGCGCGCGGACGCCTGCCGGGAACCCGTCGCCATTGGTTGAAATGGCGTGATGTCCATAACCCCAAAACGCTACAGCGACAGCGGGTCCTGGTCGACAAAAAACCAATCTGGTGGACCATCGGCTTGGCACTGGTCGCGATCATTACGCCTTTCCTGCCCAATTCGATGATCTCTGTCGTTTCGATCTTCTGCGTTTATGCGGCGATCAATGTGCTGTGGACGCTGATCGTTGGCACGGCGGGTATCTTCTCGCTCGCGACATTGGCGATTGTTGGGGCCGCAGGCTATATCGCCGCCGCCGCGAATGTATATCTGGGCGTGCCTTGGCCCTTTATGCTGATCATTGGGCCGCTGGCGGGGTTGATATTTGGCGCGATCCTTGCTGCACCTTCCACCCGGCTGGATGGCTTATATTATGCGCTGCTAACCATGGGCGTGGCAGAGATTTGCCGGGTTTTCGTGGTTCAGCTTCGCCCGCTAACCGCCTCTGGCGGGGCTATTACCAATGTCGATAGCTTCATTCCAAAGGAATGGTTCTTACAGCGCCCCGGCTTGCTGCTCGGTTTTGCCGGTGCATTCCTGCTAATGTTAGGCGCACTTCTGGTCTGGCGGCTGGTTAACTCCGAACGGCTTGGTATGTTGCTACGCGTGGCCAAAACCAGCCGAGAGGATGAAGCATTCGCAGAGGCTGTCGGCATTGATTTTCGCCGCGCCCGACTGATGGTCTTTATCATTTCCTCAGCCGCGCTGGGCGTCGTTGGCGCGTTCTACGCCATGTATTTCCGATCAATCTCTCCCCAAATATTTTCACTCGACCAACTTCTGATCCTATTCGCGATGATGGTGATTGGCGGGTTGGGCCGGGCCGAAGGCGCGGTTGTTGGTGCCGCGATTGTCACATTGATCGACAAAGGTCTGATAGAGCTTGGTCCACCCCGCATCATCCTTGTCGCCCTGATCATGATCGGCGTCACTGTTTTCACGCGCGAAGGGTTGATGGGCGCACGGGAACAATTCCGCGATTACCGCAAACGTAAATCAGGAGAGCGCCGCGCAAGGCGCACCGAAAAGGGAGGCGAAGCCATGCCCGAAGAAGCAACAGATGTGCACGATAAACAAGAGCTGTATTACCGCCGTTTCAACAAACGCCTGCGGGACCGGCTAAAGGGCATGATCACGCCAGAACTGATTGAGGAACACGCACGCGACCCGCTCGGCCATCACTCAGACACACTATCCCGCGTGCTGAACTATTTTCGGCGTGGAGAGATGGCGGATAAATACGTGATCCACCGCATGATCCCGGCTGAAGAAAAATTCCGCATCATGGCCGTTTCCGGCGCACGCGGTATGCCGCCCCGTGTCGTAGATGACCGCGAATATACCGACATAAAAGAGGCATACCACGCGGTATTCCTTTTACGTGTCAACGACTTGTTGGAGAGCTGAAGTGACCGATATTCGCCTGTTTGGCTATTGTGACCCGCTTTCGGCGCGGGTTAGCGAACCGATTGATTTCATGGTCTCGGCTGAAGGTACGCAAGAGGTGAAAGCCGAGATCGTGCGCTTGGTGCATGGCGACTTTAACCCAGATGGACCGGGGTTTATTGAGGAAAGCATTGCAACCGACATCCCGACCAGCCTCGCGGTTAAACGGCAATATACGCAAAATGGCTCATTCGCACGAGTGACGGGCCCGGATGCACGACTGGCCCCAACTGGTGCCTTTACCGTCCACGCATTTATCTGGCCCTCGAAGCCCGTCGGTGAACGGCAGACGATATTGGGCCGCTGGTCGGTCACCGGCTCGCAAGGTTATGCGCTGGGGATTAACCCAGAGGGGAAGCTGGAATTTTGGGTTGGCGACGGTCAGAACATTGATCAGATAGCCGCCGATGCACTGCTGGTGCCAAAGGTATGGGTGCTGGTCGCCGCCAGTTTTGATCCCGCGACGGGTGAGGCGCGGCTGCGGCAGATCGATGTGCAGAATTCGTGGAACTCGCACATCGGGCCGGTGACGCCCTATGATCATAACTCTCACACCGTTGAAAAGCTGCGCTGCGCGCCAATCGCGGCTGACGCGCCCTTTCTGATCGCCGGGGCGCATGAGGAAAACCCGGAGCGTGGCCGCTTTGTCTCCATGCTGTTCAACGGCAAAATTGACCGTTCCGGCATCGTAAACCGAGCATTGTCTGCTGATGAAATGGCGGCGATTGCAGGGGGCGAGGCTCCCGCCGACCCGCTGGCCTATTGGGATACAACAACGGGCTATACCGACCATGGCATCGGCACTGTGATCCAGGACACCGGCCCGCATGGACTGCATGCCCAAGGGATAAACCGCCCCATTCGGGCCTTGACCGGCTGGAACTGGAAAGGCCGCGATGACAGTTTTCGCCTCAATCCATCGCAATATGGCGGCATCGCTTACCACGATGACGCGCTGACCGATTGCGGCTGGGCACCTTCACTGGTCTGGACCCCGTCAGAAGACATCAAATCAGGCGTTTATGCGTTAAAGGTCTCCGCTGGCGATGCCGTCGACCGCATCCCTGTCATCATCCGCCCTTCAACGCCCCGCGCAAAAATCGCGGTCCAGATGTCGACATTCACCTATCTGGCCTATGCGAACGAACATCTAAGTTTTGACGCCCAAATCGCGCAGGCCATCGTCGCCCACACGCCGGTGATCTCTGGCGAGGATATTGAGTACAACAAACTACAGGAATTCGGCCTGTCCACCTATGACCACCACAGCGATGGCGCGGGCGTGTGCCATTCAACGTGGAAACGACCGATTATCAATATCCGGCCCGGTTACCGGATGGCGGGTATGAACTTTCCCTGGGCTCTGCCCGCCGATCTATCGCTGCTGTGGTGGTTGGAGCATGCAGGTTATGATTATGACCTGATCACCGATCATGACCTTGACCGAGAGGGCGTGTCGGCGCTGTCACCCTATAAAACCGTGATCAACGTCACGCATCCAGAATACTATTCCGAAGGCATGTTGGACGCGACAGAGCAATACCTACAGGCTGGTGGCCGGGTGATGTATCTGGGCGGCAACGGATATTATTGGGTAACAGCATCCTGCCCCGATGACCCCGCATGTATCGAAGTGCGCAAATTGGACGTCGGCTCCCGCGCTTGGCAGGCAGAACCGGGCGAAGGCTATCTCGCCTCAACTGGAGAACGTTCCGGCCTGTGGCGGTCGCGTGGTCGGGCACCACAAAAACTGGTCGGACTGGGGTTCACCACCGAAGGCATGGACCGCGCTGAACCATTTGAGCGTATGCCAGACAGTTTCCACAAACGCGTTGCGTGGATATTCGACGGCATTGGCGACGAAGAATTGATTGGCGATTTCGGTCTGGCACTCGGCGGCGCAGCGGGAGTAGAGCTTGACCGCTATGACCTTGCCCTGGGCACGCCACCGCATACCTTGCTGTTGGCGGCATCAGGCAATCACACCGATAATTATCCGTTAGTGTCAGAGGAGATTACATACGCTTTCCCCGGTCGTGGCGGCAGTCAAGACCCTCAGGTTCGCGGCGATATGATATACTTTACCACCGCCAACGATGGCGCGGTTTTCGCAGCAGGCTCCATCGGCTGGAGTCAAGCCTTGCCCTGCAAGGGTGGTGAGAACAACGTCGGGACAATCATGCGAAATGTTCTGGACGCTTTCACAAAAGATGACCCATTGCCCGGATCTGGATATACTGGCGCTGAAAAGCATTGGAGATAAAGCGTTCTGCGTTAAACTTGAATCACCTATCGCTGCCTGAAATCAAAGATTTCAACGCGTTAGATGATACCTGATGTTTCAGGTTAAACGCAGAACGTTTTTAGCACCGAATATCAATCCGGGACGATGCAATGAAAGACCGCTTGCGACTGTTTTCTGACTTCGTTCAAGACCTGAATGATGGTGCGGCCAAACGCGACGCTGCCGATGTCCTCGGCTGGTCGACACGCGAACTTTCCGACATTCTCGGGTTTGACTGCGCTTGGTATGGCTGGGCGCAAATTTGCGATGATGGCGCGATTATCCACGCAAGTTCGACCTACAACCTGCCCGATGATTATTTCCAGACATGGACCGAAATCTCATCCGAGGATTTGCTTGCGGCGCAGTTTGTCGAAAACCCCGATGGTGTATCAACCTATGACCGGAGCGGCGATGTCCACACAGACGGCATGCAACATCTGTCAGATACCTATGCGCTAAAGAAAATGGCCACGGCAATGAACTTGCGGGCCGGTAGGTCGGCTTCGCTCTATATTTCCGCCTATCGCGGCGGGGATACATCCCACGCGTGGTCGGCAGAGGATTGCGAATTTTTGCAATGCGCCGTCGATCATGTCGCCGCGGCTGCCAGGGGCGCAGCGCAACGGGAAATGCAGGACCTTGATGATGAGGCAAGCTCTGTCCTGATCAACGAGGAAGGCGTGGCGATTGTCGGTCTGAATTCGATGAGAGAACGCTTTGGCCACATTTGGTCTCGCCAAAACGGTGATCGCGTCCCGCGGTTCTTGACTGAATACATCGACCTACCGGGCGAGCATTTGCTGATCGATCAGGGTTTGGTCGCGAATTGCGAAAGGGTCACAGGCAACGACGGGCTGGCGCTGCAAAAAATGACGCTGCGACCATTGCAAAAATTTGACCTGTTAACCGCCCGCGAACGTGATGTCGCCCGCATTCTGGCCAGCGGCAAAAGCCACAAGGAAACGGCGCGCATTTTAGGCGTCGCGCCATCAACGGTCCGTAATCAAACCCAATCAATCTATGGCAAGTTAGAGGTGGATAATCGCGCCAGCCTTGCAACGCATGTGCCAGCCTAAGATGCGATCTGTTGGACTGAAATAGGGCCCATAAACGCAAAAAGCGCAGGCCGTGGCCTACGCTTTGATGTGGTGCAATCGAATGCTTGTTAACCGCTCGACCGCGAATTTTGAACTTTTCAACCGTAGGCCGAAATCACGATGTGGTCAAGCCCGACCTATACGATCCTGCTTTCAATCGCGCGTCCTTTCCGTTGGCGCAAATTTTCAAAGGTAGAATAGGCTGCGTGTGAGAAACGCATTGCCTCTACCCCCGTTTGTATCAATAATTATTAAAACACTTTTAATGAGAGGATTCGATTATGCGCTTAGCACTCGACATTGGAACAAATTCAATTGGCTGGTGGCTCTACCAAACCGACAATAACACAATCACCAGTATAATCGACGGCGGTGTGCGCATCTTTTCGGATGGGCGCGACCCCAAATCTGGTGCTTCGCTGGCCGTGGACCGCCGCGCTGCCCGGGCGCAGCGTCGACGTCGAGACAGATTTCTCCGCCGTAAGGCCGCGTTGATGAAACGCATGGCGGCTGTCGGCCTGATGCCCGCTGATCCGGCTCAGGCGAAAGAACTGGAAAAGCTGGACCCGTATAAGCTGCGGGCCGAAGGCCTTTATGACGCCCTGCCCTTAACCCATTTCGGGCGGGCGCTGTTTCACCTGAACCAGCGGCGCGGGTTCAAATCCAACCGCAAGACCGACAAGGGCGACAATGAAAGCGGCAAGATCAAGGATGCTACCAGCCGCCTCGATTGGGCGATGACTGAGGCGAAGGCGCAAACATACGGTGAATTCCTGCACATGCGCCGCAGCGACAAGCCGGAAAAACCCGCCAGTGAAACAGAGCTGAACAAGGATGGAACCCGCACCGATGACCGGCGGACCAAAACCGTGCGCACCCGCCTGTCCATCGCCAAGCGTGATCATGATGGGAAAGAGGAGGCGGGCTATGATTTTTACCCAGACCGCCGCCATCTGTCAGAAGAGTTTGAAAAGCTGTGGGCAGCGCAGGCAGAGCATCACCCAGATCAGTTGACGGATGAATTGCGCGATGAATTCGCGACGATCATTTTTCACCAACGCCCCCTAAAAACTCCAGAGGTTGGCCTGTGCCTGTTCACCGATGAACGCCGCATTGCTTCGGCCCACCCACTGAACCAACGCCGCGTTCTGATCGAAACGGTGAATGCCCTTCGGGTCGCCGCACGCGGAAAGCCTGCTCGCCCTCTGACATTGGAGGAGCGTGACCAGATCGTCCACACGCTCGACAACAAGAACCACACCAAATCCATGGCTGGGATGGTGATGAAGCTAAAGGCGCTGGGTAAGGTCATCAAACTTCGCAGCGATGAAACCTTTACGCTGGAAACGATCAACCGAGACTCCATCGCCTGTGACCCGGTGCGGGCCAGCCTGTCCAACCCCGACCGGTTCGGGGGGCGGTGGTCCGCGCTGACTGATGACCAGCAATGGCAGGTGGTGGATCGCATTCGCGCGGTGCAAAGCGACGCGGAGTTTGCGGAGCTGACCGATTGGCTGATGGCAGAACATTCTCTGGACAAGGACCACGCCGAGGCAGCGGCAAATGCACCGTTGCCCGATGGATACGGTCGGTTGGGTCTAACCGCCACGACAAATATTCTCGCCCATTTGCAGGCAGAGGTTCTGACATATAACCAAGCGGTTGAGGCCTGTGGCTGGCATCATTCTGACGGCAGCACGGGCGAAGTGCTGGACGACCCGGACTTGCGGCCCAAAGGTGCAAAAGACCATGAATGGCCGCTGCCCTATTACGGTCAGATCCTAGACAGACATGTCATTCCCGGCAGTCATGATGAAACGAAACATGACCCGAAAACGCAGGCGCCCGATTACTATGGCCGCATAACGAACCCAACCGTTCATATCGGCCTCAACCAAATCCGCCGGTTGGTGAACAAGATCATCAATCATCACGGCAAGCCGAACGAAATCGTCGTCGAATTGGCCCGCGATCTAAAACAGTCGCTCGATCAAAAAAGGGAAACCCAGAAAAAGATCAAAGCCAATACTACGGCGGCAATGGCGCGAGGCGAGAAACTCGTCACCGAGCTGAAACAACGGGACAACGGCGCAAACCGCATGATCCTACGGTTGTGGGAGGATTTGGGCGATGACCCCCTGAAGCGTTTTTGCCCCTATACTGGCGAAAGGATCAGCGCCTCTATGCTGTTCGACGGGTCATGCGATGTGGACCATATCTTGCCCTATTCCCGAACGCTGGATGATGGTTTCGCCAACAAGACCCTGTGTTTGAAAACGGCGAACCGCCAAAAAACAAACAAAACCCCGTGGGAGGCTTGGGGCGACACGCCAGCTTGGGACAAGATCGCGGGCAATCTAAAGAACCTGCCTAATAACAAAGCATGGCGCTTTGCCCCTGACTCGATGGAACGGTTTGAGGGTGAGAATGACTTCTCCGCCCGCGCGCTGAAAGACACGCAATACCTGTCACGGATCGCCCGCAGTTACCTTGATGCCCTTTACCCGCCCGATGGCAAGAACCATGTCTGGGTTGTGCCCGGTAAATTGACCGAAATGCTGCGCCGTCATTGGGGCCTGAACGGGATTGAGGCGCTGACCGATAGCGATAATCAGACCGTCAAAGCCAAGAACCGCACCGATCACCGCCACCACGCCATCGACGCCGCTGTGATCGGTGCCACGGACCGCAGTCTTATCCAAAAGATCAGCAAGATGGCCAAACGGGATGAGCAAGCAGGTGCTGAAGAGGTCGCCCGTTCAATCGACCCTCCATGGGAAGGGTTTCGTCAGGATGTGGCGGCGCAATTGCAAAACATCATCGTTAGCCACCGTGCCGACCATGGCCGTATTGACCCCGCCGCCCGCATGTCCGGCAAAGACAGCACAGCGGGTCAATTGCACAATGATACGGCCTATGGTGTCTCTGACGGAGATCGGGTTGTTAGCCGCAAACCATTGGCATCAATCAGCGCCAAAGACATCGAAGTATCCTCTCGCGGTGCCAACATCCGCGACGTTGATCTACAACAGCATTTGGCTAGGGTGACCAAAGGGCTGGATGGCAAGCCATTTGAAAAAGCTCTGACCGATTTTGCCACCGCCCCCACCCTGCCGAATGGTGATCCGAATCCATATTATGGGCTACGGCGAATACGGCTGGAGGAAACATTGAAACCAGGCGCCCGTATCGAAGTGGCAGATAAGTCCGGCAAGCCGTTCAAAGCCTATAAGGGCGACAGCAATCATTGCTTTGAGATTTGGCGGCTGCCCGATGGCAAGATCAAATCGCAAGTGATTACGACCTATGAAGCCCATCAAGAGGGTAAATTGCGCAAGCCCCATCCAGCGGCCAAGAGGCTGCTGCGCATATTCAAGCGGGACATGGTGGCGTTGGAGCGCGATGGCGCGACGGTGATTGGATATGTACAAAAGCTCGACCCTGCAAACGGGCTGTTCATCGCAACGCATACAGAAGCGAATGCTGATGCCCGTCATCGCGATAAAAACGACGATTTCAGGTTCATTCAGATGTCTGCCAACTCACTGATAAAGGCGAACGCCCGCCGCATTCTCGTCGATGAAATGGGTTATGTGCGTGACCCGGGGCCGCTGAAATAGAGTCGGAATTATGAATATTCGGTTAATTGAGCTATACTTAAGGCGTTTTATAGATTCGCTTTTAGGTATAGCTCTTGGACCAGATCATAGATATTTCTACAGATGGGCGGCATTTGTCCCGTGATCGGGGCTTTCTGAAAGTATCGGAAAATGGCGTAGAGGTCGGGCGCACGCCGCTTGACCAGATCGCCGGTGTTATCGTTCATGCCCATGGCGCGACTTGGTCAATGTCCCTGCTGGCAGAGCTTGCGCGGCGTGGTGCGCCCGTAGTGTTATGCACGACAAACCATGCGCCCGTTTCCGTTTTGCTACCAATTGAGGGCCATCACAATCAGGGCGCACGTATGCGGGCGCAATGGCAGGCAACACAGCCGTTTATCAAGCAGGCGTGGAAGCAGATTGTAAGCGCCAAGGTCACAATGCAGGCCGCCGCCCTGAACGCCATCGGGCAGGCGGATGCGCCGCTAAAAATGATGATCCGCAAAATCACCTCTGGCGATACGACGAATATAGAGGCGCAGGCAGCGCGATATTATTGGCCCCTGATGATGGGGCCAGAGTTTCGGCGTGATACGAGCGGGCACGATGAAAACGCGTTGTTGAACTACGGCTACACGGTTCTTCGCGCCGCTGCTGCCCGTGCGGTCGTTGCCGCTGGCCTGCATCCGACCATCGCCCTGTTCCATTCAAACCGCAGCAATGGCTTTGCCCTAGCTGATGATTTGATGGAACCTTTCCGACCTTTAGTTGACTGTGCTGTCAGGTCGATTGCCCAAACGCATGGCATCGCCGTTGATACACAGGCAAAGCAAGAACTAGCACGATTGATCGCAGTAGACCTGCCTTTGGGCGACGGCATGACCCCTGTTTCTGTCGCGCTGACCAAGCTTGCAACATCACTGGGCCAAAGCTTCGAAACCGGCAAACTGGCGCTGGCGCTACCTGCCGCGCCTTCGCCGCTGATATTGGCAGGGCTGGGCAAATGAGTTCTGACGTTACCTTTTTATCCGGATATCGCCTCATGTGGATACTTGTTATGTTTGACCTGCCAACAGACACCAAACCGCAACGAAAGGCGGCGTCAACCTTTCGACATTTTCTGTTGGATGAGGGATTTGAGCGCAGTCAATTTTCGGTCTATGCCCGATTTGTGAACGGGAAAGAGGCCTTCGCCACCCGCGTAAACCGAATCGAACGCCATTTACCCGACTCAGGTGATGTGCAAATCCTGAATTTCACCGACCGACAATATCGTGATATTGTCCATTTCTCGGATCAGGGCCGACGATCAGCCAAAGAGAATCCGCAACAACTGGTGATGTTTTGATGCAAATTGCGGTGATTTTGTACAGCTGCCCCTCGGTAAGTCGATGTATTTACAAAGACTTAACCGAAGAACAGTTGTAGCAGTTCAAAATTCGCGGTCCAACAGCAACCGCCAATATCGTATCTGAAAGCAAGTTAGCGTTGTAGCAGTTCAAAATTCGCGGTCCAACAGCAACAACGGGTCTTTCCGCTGGGACAGCGACGGTGTTGTAGCAGTTCAAAATTCGCGGTCCAACAGCAACCGGTCGTGTCAGCACTGATCGTACAGGCGAGTTGTAGCAGTTCAAAATTCGCGGTCCAACAGCAACGCGAGCAACCACCTGAAGGCGCACTGGATAGTTGTAGCAGTTCAAAATTCGCGGTCCAACAGCAACGATAGCGGCCCAAGGAAAAAGCATAGCGCAGTTGTAGCAGTTCAAAATTCGCGGTCCAACAGCAACTTTTCACGCCAGTGGTGTGAGCGCAAATGAGTTGTAGCAGTTCAAAATTCGCGGTCCAACAGCAACCCGCTCGGATATTGACTGTTGAATGGTTTGGTTGTAGCAGTTCAAAATTCGCGGTCCAACAGCAACCACACACGCAGGGCATTGTGATGCGTGCTGGTTGTAGCAGTTCAAAATTCGCGGTCCAACAGCAACAAACTAACAGCCGCGCCAAAGCGGATGAAAGTTGTAGCAGTTCAAAATTCGCGGTCCAACAGCAACCCAGAGGGTTTTTGTCGTCTACCCGTGCAAGTTGTAGCAGTTCAAAATTCGCGGTCCAACAGCAACAGCGAACCTCGCCAATCTGGTGCATCATGTGTTGTAGCAGTTCAAAATTCGCGGTCCAACAGCAACTCATCCCAACACAGCAAAACCTCACCAAAAGTTGTAGCAGTTCAAAATTCGCGGTCCAACAGCAACGAACGGGGAGTTAACTATGAACAAAGTTTCGTTGTAGCAGTTCAAAATTCGCGGTCCAACAGCAACGTCCTTCCCGCCCGCACACGACGGAAGGTCGTTGTAGCAGTTCAAAATTCGCGGTCCAACAGCAACTGCCCGCGCCCAAGTACGGTCAACCATCTGGTTGTAGCAGTTCAAAATTCGCGGTCCAACAGCAACGCAGTCAGTTTCTGAGTAGTTTCTGACTCGGTTGTAGCAGTTCAAAATTCGCGGTCCAACAGCAACGTGCGATGGTGGGGACGTTCGGCGGCACCGTTGTAGCAGTTCAAAATTCGCGGTCCAACAGCAACCAGCCACGCTCTTAAAAAGTTTGTACACGAGTTGTAGCAGTTCAAAATTCGCGGTCCAACAGCAACACTATCAGTGACCATTTTGAATTGCTGAGGGTTGTAGCAGTTCAAAATTCGCGGTCCAACAGCAACTGATGGGCTAACACGAAATGCGCCTGCATAGTTGTAGCAGTTCAAAATTCGCGGTCCAACAGCAACTTATTCGCCCGTCTCTCACACCGCGTGCATGTTGTAGCAGTTCAAAATTCGCGGTCCAACAGCAACCATAGCTCATTGTTTCGCCACCGCGCGCAAGTTGTAGCAGTTCAAAATTCGCGGTCCAACAGCAACTCATTCGACGCCGTATCTGTTGCAACCAGTGTTGTAGCAGTTCAAAATTCGCGGTCCAACAGCAACTGCGCAGCGTGGGTGACGCTCTAATAGGAAGTTGTAGCAGTTCAAAATTCGCGGTCCAACAGCAACTTGGCGTGAGAATTATTCGCGACAGCAACCGTTGTAGCAGTTCAAAATTCGCGGTCCAACAGCAACGCGCTGCTGATTGTGTCGATGGTTGCGTTGGTTGTAGCAGTTCAAAATTCGCGGTCCAACAGCAACCCACCGGTCTCATTCTTGAAAATAGCTTTCGTTGTAGCAGTTCAAAATTCGCGGTCCAACAGCAACCTCGCCCTTCATCTATCACTGCATCAATGAGTTGTAGCAGTTCAAAATTCGCGGTCCAACAGCAACTATCACCACGACTGATAGCGCGAACCTTCGGTTGTAGCAGTTCAAAATTCGCGGTCCAACAGCAACTAACGCTATATTTCCCCGTTGCAGTTTTCGGTTGTAGCAGTTCAAAATTCGCGGTCCAACAGCAACAAGGTGTAAACCATCTTTCACTTAGCGCGCGTTGTAGCAGTTCAAAATTCGCGGTCCAACAGCAACTGGCGTTGCGTTACGACCTATCGCGTGTCCGTTGTAGCAGTTCAAAATTCGCGGTCCAACAGCAACGGTAGTTGCCATCCAAAATCAAGGCACCGCGTTGTAGCAGTTCAAAATTCGCGGTCCAACAGCAACGGCGTCGCACGCGAAGGTCACCGACCTGTCGTTGTAGCAGTTCAAAATTCGCGGTCCAACAGCAACATGAGATTATTCGCATCCTGCTAAAGCTTGGTTGTAGCAGTTCAAAATTCGCGGTCCAACAGCAACGTTCTGGAAAACCTAGAGGAAAATCAGTGGGTTGTAGCAGTTCAAAATTCGCGGTCCAACAGCAACCACAGTAGCCCTGTTGATGTGTGGATAGGGGTTGTAGCAGTTCAAAATTCGCGGTCCAACAGCAACTTATTTTACAATGATTTAGGCGTAGCGGCAGTTGTAGCAGTTCAAAATTCGCGGTCCAACAGCAACGACATGGTTCGCGTCATGCTTGGCGACCGTGTTGTAGCAGTTCAAAATTCGCGGTCCAACAGCAACTTGCTGAAAGTTCCTATGACGTGCACGACGGTTGTAGCAGTTCAAAATTCGCGGTCCAACAGCAACCAGCGCAAGCGTGGACCGTGGGCGCGCGTGTTGTAGCAGTTCAAAATTCGCGGTCCAACAGCAACTCGCACAATCACAAATAGTGGCTAGGGCGTGTTGTAGCAGTTCAAAATTCGCGGTCCAACAGCAACTCAACGCGCCGACTGTATCAATCGCCCACCGTTGTAGCAGTTCAAAATTCGCGGTCCAACAGCAACTAGCCGCGACGACAGGGTGGGTGGGGTTCGGTTGTAGCAGTTCAAAATTCGCGGTCCAACAGCAACGGCCACGCAAATGAACATATCGGCGGCTGCGTTGTAGCAGTTCAAAATTCGCGGTCCAACAGCAACGAACGGCTTCGTGATACATTTAGGCGCGGGGTTGTAGCAGTTCAAAATTCGCGGTCCAACAGCAACAGATTGGACGGAGGCCCCCTCGATTCCCAGGTTGTAGCAGTTCAAAATTCGCGGTCCAACAGCAACGGAAATGATTCCCCAATCGGAAAATTCGGAGTTGTAGCAGTTCAAAATTCGCGGTCCAACAGCAACGGTGGCAGACAGTTCTCGTTATACTGTGGAGTTGTAGCAGTTCAAAATTCGCGGTCCAACAGCAACGAAGAGGAAAGGGAGGCTCGGCTAGCCAGCGTTGTAGCAGTTCAAAATTCGCGGTCCAACAGCAACAGTGCTTGACCGCTTGCGTCAAGTTAAAGTGTTGTAGCAGTTCAAAATTCGCGGTCCAACAGCAACACAATACCAACGGTAGTGTCAACCAATGTGGTTGTAGCAGTTCAAAATTCGCGGTCCAACAGCAACAACGCAGCCGCCGTTTTTGTAGCCTCGGATGTTGTAGCAGTTCAAAATTCGCGGTCCAACAGCAACCCGCCTCAACCCCGGTCGCGGAAAATCT
>JBMYPG010000012.1:0-45892 GCA_049600095.1 Pikeienuella sp.
TGCCGTATTATTGTCACGTCATACACCTATATGTAAGACTCTACTTTTAAGTGTCACGTAAGGCATGTCGCCGCCTGCTATATTTTGCGTAAGCCGTTGCAATCCTTGTGGCGCGCTCTATTTGGCGCTGAATGGGGTACGAGCAATGATAACACTATTAAATGCTGCGCCGAACACCGGCAACCAAGGGGTCAGCGCCCTATGTTTTTCTGCTGTTGATGGTTTGGCTGCGCGTGGGTGCGGACCGATTGCGGTGGCTGATCACGGGCGCGGGCGGCGACAAACTGAGTGGCAATTGGGCGGCGAAACACGCAAGGTTGACCTGTTTGGCCTGTCTCATACACGGCGGCTTTGGCGTGGTGATTGTCTGCGGACGGCGCGGTTTTTGGCACGTTTGGGCGGTTTAGGCAGCCCGTCTGCCAGCGTTATCGCCAATTCAAAAGCCATTTTGGACGTTAGCGGCGGCGACAGTTTTACCGATCTTTACGGTGAAAAACGGTTTGGCGCGATGGCGCTGAGCAAAAAGCTGGCCATAGATAACGGCATTCCTCTGATCCTGTTGCCGCAAACGCTGGGGCCGTTTCGCGAGGCGGAGAAAAAGGCGGCTGCGGTTGAGATTATGCGCCGGGCGGCGGCGATTTTTGTGCGTGATCAGAAAAGCTATGACTTTCTGAAAACTGAATTGGGTGCGGATTTTGACCCTGCCAAACATCAGTTGGGCGTTGATATGGCGGTGCTATTGCCAATGACGACGCCTGAGGTTCCTTTGCCACCGCAGATTGAAGAATGGATGGTGGAGGATCGGTCGTTTCCTGTAGCAGGCCTGAATGTCAGCGGTCTGCTTTGTCAGGATGGGCCCGAAGCGCAGAAAACATTCGGGCTGGCTGCTGACCATAACCACCAGATCAACGCAGCCGCGCGTGCTGTACTGGCCGATGATCCAAATATGCGCCTTTTGCTGGTACCCCATGTCATTCGCCCACCTGGGGACCCGGAAAGTGACTGGGCAGCGTGTCAGTCGCTGGCGGACCATCTAGATGATGAATTCGGTGATCGGGTTGCCGTGCTGCCGCAGGAGTACAATGCGACTGAGTTGAAATGGATTATCTCTCGGCTGGATTGGTTTGCTGGTGCGCGGATGCACGCAACGATTGGCGGGTTTTCCTCTGGCGTGCCAACGCTGGGCCTTGGGTATAGCGACAAGGCGGCAGGTGTTTTTGCGCAATGTGGCATTGGCAAACATGTGGCAGAATTACGTGAGCTGGATGCTGCGGGTATTGGTGAAGCGGTTGCTGCTTCGATAGCAATCCGGGCAGAGATGAAAGCCGAATTGGATGCTGGTCTGGCCGACATCAAGGTACGGGCAGCGGCGCAGATGGATGCGATTGCTGCTGTGATAAAGGGCGGTTCATGAGCCAAGCCAGCCGAAATGGCAGGTTAGTCGCTTGGGGTGTTCCAATTCTGAATGAACTTGCTGCGCTAGGGCGCAGTGTCATTCTGGCCCGGATGCTTGGCCCCGAAGAATTGGGCCGCGCCATGTTATTGGCGCTGACTCTACGGCTGGTCGAAATGGCCAGTGATGTAGCGATTGAGCGGTTGTTGGCCCAGTCGCCAGACGGTGATGAACCCAAGTTTCAGGCGAATATGCATGCGGCTGTTCTGGCCCGTGGTGCAGCGATGGCTGTTTTACTGGCGCTGATTGCCTGGCCAATGGCGATGGCGTTTGAGGGTGGGCCGACCACGTTAAGCTATTTGCTGCTGGCGGCAACGCCGATGGTTCGGGCAGTACTACACCTCGATTATCGCCGGTGGGAGCGGGTGTTTAACTATCGCGGTCTTGCCGTGGTGGATGGCGCATCAGCGCTGATCATGTTGGCCTCTGCCCCTGTTATGGTGTGGATCATTGGCGACCATCGGGCGTTGATTGCCATCATCTTTATTCAAATTGCATCGCAAGTGACGCTTTCGCATTTCATCGCTAAGCGGCGCTATCAGATTGCTTTTGATAAAGAACCGTTGACGCGGGTGGGCCGGTTTGGGGCACCTTTGATTGTAAACTCGCTGCTGATGTTTGTGACGTTTCAGGCCGACCGGATGATCGTTGCTGGGTATTTCACCTGGGCAGATGTTGGCGTTTACGGCGTGGCGTTGCAATTGGCGATGCTGCCGGCGCAGATCGCGGGGCGTGCGGCCACGTCATTACTGTCACCCCGGTTTCGCATTGCCATTGCTGAGGGCCGATTGGGCAGTGCCGTTCCGCCTGCGATGAAACTATATGCCGCCATGGCTGTCGTATTCGTGGCCGGTTACGGCCTGTTGGCGCAACCGATGATGTTATTGGTCTATGGGCCGGGGTTTGAGGCTGCGACGCCATTGATCTGGTTGCTCGCGCTGGCGGCTGCGCTACGTATTTTAAGGACACCTGTTTCTCAATTGTCCGTCGCAATGGCGCGAACCGGTGATCCGGCGCGGGCGAACATTCTGCGGGCGTTGGCGGTTATTCCCGCTTTGGGCGCCGCTGCGATGGGGATGCCGCTTGCATCGTTGGCTGCGGCCGCTGCGATTGGTGAAGCGCTTGCCGCATGGCGGGGGTGGGGACTTGTTAAAGTTGGGCTTGTCGAAATGGACCAGCATAGGACGAAAGAGGCCAGTACATGAGCGAACAGCGTGATCCTATTACTCAGGTCGTCGCCAGTAACCTGTGCACCGGCTGCGGTGCCTGTGCCGGGAAATTTCCTGACCTTATCCAGATGGTAGATGACCCGGTAAATGGTCGCCGACCTGTTGTGACGCCCGGCCCGGCGGGTGATGCGGCTTCGGCAGATGCGATGGCGGTTTGTGCTGGTGCCGGGGCGGACCATGCCAGCCTGCCAATTCGTGACCAGTTGGAGGAAGACTGGGGCCCTATTCTGGCGACTTGGGAAGGATGGGCGGCTGATTCCGAAATCCGCCATCGCGGATCATCCGGTGGTGCCGGGTCAGCGTTGGCGGTTTGGATGGTAGAGAATGGAGAGGCGGATGGTGCGTTGCATATCGCCCAGCGCGCCGAGGACCCGCGTTTGAATGAAGGGGTCATTAGCAAGGACCGCACAGGATTGCTGAATGGGGCCGGGTCGCGATATGCGCAGGCCAGCCCGTTAGAAAGATTGGCGGATATAAAATCAGGCAGCGACCGCATCGCGGTTATTGGAAAGCCCTGCGATATTGCCTCTGCTGCCAAGGCCTGCGCCACTGACCCTGATCTCGCTGCACGCGTTCCCGCAACGATTGCGATATTCTGTGCTGGTGCGCCGAATTTGGTGGCGACGGACAGATTGTTGAACCGGTTAGGTGTTCCCAAAGATGGAAAACTTACAGACTTGCGTTATCGCGGGTCTGGCTGGCCCGGATTGATGCAGGCGAAGTGGACGGATGAGACAGGGGCCGAGCATGAAAGCGAAGGCATCACCTATGCCGAAGGCTGGGGCCGGATTTTGCAGGCCGAACGCCGGTGGCGATGCCGGATTTGTGCCGACCATACCGGAGAGTTCGCAGATATTTCGGTTGGCGATCCGTGGCATGATCCGCCCGAAGGCGACCTTGATGAAGGGCGGTCACTGATTGTTGCACGGACTGAACGGGGTGTGCGGTTGGTGGAGGCGGCCATTGCGGCCGGTGCCATCGTTGCGACGGCATCCACGCGCGAGATTATCGCGGCGGCGCAGCCGAACCTGTTGGACACGCGCGGCGCAGTTTGGGGCCGTCGTTGGGCCATGCGCCTGACGTTGATGCGTCTGCCAAAAGATCGCGGCCTGCATATGTTCAGGCTGTGGCTGACGCGCCTGAGCTTTAAGGCAAAACTGCAATCGGTTGGTGGTGCGTTAAAGCGCATTATACGGGCCAAGTTGTGGAAACCTGTTCGGATCAAACCAATGGAACCGCGCGAATGACCTCCTTAGAAACGGCCATAGCCAAGGGGCGGAACAATAATTTTGATATTGTTCGCCTGGTCGCGGCAATGGGTGTTGTTGTCAGCCATGCCTGGCCGCTGAGTTTGGGCGCGGGTACGGTTGAGCCCATGGAGCATGCGACGGGTGTGGCATTGGGTGGCCTGTCGGTTTTTGTGTTTTTCTTTCTGTCAGGCCTGTTGGTTACGGAAAGCGCGCATCGGTGGTCTGACCGCAAACTGGTGTTTGTTGTCGCCCGTGTGGGTCGCATTTTCCCCGGCCTTTTCGTGGCCTTGCTGGTAACAGTTGCCATTGCTGCGATTTCGGGTGGTGATTTTGGAATGGCCGAGGCGGGGCGATATATCGCCAAGGGGCTGTCGCTGATTTCCATTGAGCACAGCCTGACCGGTGCATTTGCTGACACGCCCTATCCCGGTGCCGTAAACGGCCCGTTGTGGACGCTATTCTACGAAGTGCTTTGTTACATCATTATTGCCGGCTTGACGTGGGTTGGCATTCTGTCGCTGCGCATTGGTTGGGCCGCTGTCATGTTGGGCATTGCAGCGCTGTATGTGGTTATCAGTCTGGGCATGATGCCAGAGGGTGCCGTATTTTATCGGCTAACTGTGTTCGCGCCATTGGCGATGGCATTTGCTATGGGTGGTTTTGCTTGGCGGATCCGGGCGTTGCTGCCGCTATCGTGGATTGGCGGGATTGTTTTGGTGGCTTTGACGGCCCTAACCCTTATCGTTTTTGGAGAGCCAGCAGGGAAACCGATTTTGATTTTCACCTGCGGATATGGCTGTTTGCTGATCGCCTATTGCACGCCGCCGATGAAAATGCCGGGTGATATTTCCTATGGTGTTTATATCTATGGCTGGCCTGTAACGCAGCTTGTCGTTTGGATAGCCGCACCTGCATCTGCCCCGGTTGCCGCATTACTAAGTGCACTTGCAGTTGTGCCCTTTGCCGCTGCAAGTTGGGTTATGGTAGAAAAACCCATGATGATGCGTGTTCAGGCGTGGCGTCGTCGCCGGGCTGATAATGACAGGCTGGTGCCTAACTAATGGCGAAGGCCAAGAAGCTTCCGGGCAGGCGCCTTTTTGGCGTTCCCCTCCCTGTGGCCATCTTCTTTCTTGGCATGATGTTGCCGACAAGTGTTTCGCTGAACCTCGGTGGCTTGCGATTATCCGTTTATCGCGTGGTTCTAATCGTCATGTTCGTGCCGATGGTATTGTCGCTAATGTCTGGCAAGCGCGGCAAACCTAATGTCTTTGACTATTTGGTAATTGGCCATTCGGGCTGGGCGCTGATTGCGTTAATCAAATGGGGCGGGATTGCCCAGGGGATTGAATCGGGCGGTATCTATATCGTGGAATATGCGGGGGCGTATTTCCTTGGCCGTTTGTATATCCGCAGTTGCGATGATTTTAACGCCTTTGCCAAAGCCTATGTAGGTGTGGTGGTATGGTTGTTGATCTTTACGATCCCCGAAGCCCTGACCGAAATACACATTCTGCACGACTTTTTCGCCAGCGGCATGGGCGCGCCAAAGGCACCTTACATCGACAAACGTATGGGGTTGGAGCGGACGTTCGGGCCGTTTGACCACCCTATCCTGTACGGCGTGTTTTCTGCCTCTGCATTCTCTATGTCGTACTTCGTTGTTGCAGAACGCAAGCTGATGAATTTCCGGGGCATGGGCAAAGTGTTTGGCGTAACGCTGGCCACGTTCATGTCAGCCTCTGGCGGGCCTTATGTGGTTCTGCTGATCCAGGGCTTTGTTGGTGGCTGGGAACGGGTTTTGTTCGATGTGCGCGGCAGGTGGCGGGCATTGTTTGGTATGTTCCTGGCAGTCTATTTGTGGATCGACTTGATGTCGACGCGCACACCCTTCCATGTGTTCGTTACCTATTTCACCTTTTCTACGGAGTCCGCCTACAACCGCATTAACATTTGGAATTATGGCACAGCAGAGGTTGCCCGGTATCCGATTTTTGGCATTGGGCTGGGGGATTGGACCCGCCCGGTCTGGATGTCGGACAGTATGGATAATTTCTGGCTGTTGATTGCGGTTAGATACGGATTGCCGGGCTGGGCGATGCTGGTCGCGCTGATGCTGGGCCTTGTTATTGCAACCTCTCGCAAACGCGAAGTGCCTGAGGATTGGCTGAATGCACGTCATGCCTGGGCGTTCACTTTGTTTGGGATTTCGGTGGCTGCGGCGACGGTGCATTTGTGGAATGCACTTTTCGTTCTATTTCTTTTCTTAATTGGGTCGGGCGTCTGGATGTATGACACCAACCCACCCCGCGCTGGCGAAGACCCGGCGCAACCACGCAACAAACCTGCGCGGAGGCGTCAACGAGAGACATTTTTCTAAGAGAGGGGCAGCTTGGACCCCACCTTGGTATACTTCTTGCAGGTACTGCTCGTACTTGCATTGTGCTGCGCCAGTATCGGGTTCTGGTATTTTGATTCCGGTACGACGGATGATTTTGCGAGAACAACAAAACCGCGCAAGCGGAGATTAAGCAAACGGCGCGCGCCAACATTTTTCTAAACGAGGACCCTATGGACCTGTCTATCGTCATCATTAACTGGAACACGCGCGAAATGCTGCGCGATTGCCTTCAGACCGTTTACGACAATATCGGCACCTTAGAGGCTGAGGTTTTCGTGGTGGATAATGCATCGGAAGATGGCTCTCAGGAAATGGTGGAGAAGTGTTTTCCGCAGGTATTGCTAACCAAAAACACCGACAACCGCGGGTTTGCAGCGGCGAATAATCAGGCCCTAAAGGACGCCACGGGGCGGCATGTATTGCTGCTGAACTCTGACACGCTGGTGCACGGCGATGTTCTGACAACTTCTGTTGCCTACCTTGATAACAATCCCAAAGTCGGTGTGATGGGGTGCCGTGTGCACAACACTGATGGGTCGATGCAGGCGACTTGCAGCCGGTTTCCAAGTTTATTGAACCTGACGTTGCTAACCACAGGCCTGTGGAAATATCCGGTCATTCCATTCTTTGACCGATATCAGATGACCACCTGGGACCGTACCGATGAGCGCGCGGTGGATGTTGTTTCTGGTTGCTACATGTTGGTGCGGAAAACCGCGATGGATGCCGTTGGCCTGCTGGATGAGGCGTTTTTCTTTTACGGTGAGGAAACCGATTGGTGCCGCCGGTATCAGAAAGCCGGTTGGGAATTAATGTTTGCCCCCGTAGGGGTTATCACGCATTTCGGCGGTGGATCGGTCAAAAAACTGAACCACAAACGCGATGTTATGCTGACCGAGGGAACGGTCAGATTGCACCGCAAGCATTTTGGGCTGATCGGTGGGTTGGCATGTTGGTTGCTGCTGGGTGGATTTAACCTGAGCCGCGCTGTTGCATGGTCTTTGGTAAGTATCATTGGCGGTGCGCGGGCGAAGGAACGCGGGCGGCATTTCCGCCGTGTTATCAGCAGCTTCCGGCAGGCATGGCCGAAGATGAAAACCGCGAAAGCGAAGATATGAAGGTTCTGCTGATCGCGCCAAATATCGACGGCACCGATGTTGGAGAGGCTTTTGTCGCCTTTAAATGGGCCGAGGCGCTGGCGCGTTTGGTCGACTTGACGGTGTTGAGTTTTCACCGTGCGGGCAGGTCGCCATTAGCCGATCAGTTGCCCGGCGCGCAGGTTGTGACATGGGATGAACCGCCGTTTTTGGTGAAACGAGAACGCCTGAATGCGATGCTAAAACCGGGGTGGCCCCTGTTTTCCCGCCATGTGCGCAAGTGGATGAAAGAGGCGGCAGCAAGGGGTGAGCATTTCGATGTTTCCCACCAACTGATGCCTCAGGCAGCGCGATATGCTACGCCATTACGCCATTCAAAAGTGCCCTATGTGATCGGCCCCTTGGGCGGCGCGCTGAACACGCCGCCAGCATTTGAACATGAAACCGGTGGCGCGCCGTTGTTTACCAAATTGCGAAAGCTGGATGCATTTCGCCTAAGGTATGATCCGTTTTTGCGGGCAAGTTACGCGAATGCGGCGATGGTCCTTGGCGTTGCCCCCTATATGGCAGAGGTTTTGGGGGCTATTAAATTGCGTCGGTTTGAGCCGGTTCTGGAGCTTGGCATAGAAGAACTCGCCCCGCCGGTTGAACGTCAGATGGGTATTGAGACGCTGAAGCTGTTGCATGTTGGGCGCGGCGTGCGGACCAAGGGCCTGCGTGATGCTGTGCGGGCGCTGGCCAAGTTAAAAGACCGCCCCGGCATTACGTTGACCAGTGCTGGTGCGGGCGAAGAGATTGCCGCCAGTCAGGCAGAGGCCGAACGGTTAGGCGTGGCGGATCGGGTCGCTTTTCTGGGCCGGATCCCGCGGGAACAGGTCGAAGATTTATATCGCACCCATGATGTTTTCGCCTTCCCATCATTTCGCGAACCTGCGGGCGGCGTTTTATATGAGGCGATGCGGTGGGGTTTGCCCATCGTGACTGCACGACGGGGTGGGCCAGAGTGGATTGTTGATGACAACTGCGGCATGCGGATGGACATTTCTACTCCCGAAGCGCTGGCCGCTGATTTGGCAGCGGCATTTACAAAATTGGCAGACAACCCCGATCTGCGCGCAAGATTAGGCGCAGGATCACGTGAAAAAGTTGAACGAGAGGGTCTGTGGCCCGGAAAGGCAGAGAACCTGGTCAGGCTTTATCAAGGCATTGCTGAGATAACCTAGGGGCCGGTTGCACGTCGAAATTGTAAACGATCACCACAATTTCGCTGAACACGGCCTATATTAAGGTTCAACGCGGTGTGTGTTGCAAGCGCGCGCCCAGACAGAAAGCGGATTACATGAGTAACGGATCAGGAAAAAAGCGTGTACTTGCCATCGCATCCGGTGGGGGGCATTGGACGCAGCTTTTACGTCTGCGCCCGGCGTTTGACGACTGTATTGTTCATTTTGCGACCGTGGATGCAACGGCGGCGGCGGCGGTTCGGCCTGCGCCGGTCTATACTTTTCCAGATGCCAATCGCGATACGAAAATCAGGCTGATTTTTGCGATTCTGAAAGTCATGTGGATTGTGTTGCGCGTGCGGCCGCATGTGATTGTTTCAACGGGCGCTGCGCCCGGATACCTCGCCATTCGGTTCGGTAAAATGCTGGGTGCACGCACGATGTTTATCGACAGCATCGCAAATGCGCAGGAAATGTCACTGTCTGCGCATCTGGCAAAACGACATGCAGATCGCCTGCTGAGCCAATGGCCGGAAGTAGCCGAAAAAGAAAACGTGCCTTATCGGGGGTCTGTGCTTTGATGATTTTTGCCACAGTGGGCACTCAGCTGCCGTTTGATCGGTTGCTGATTGCCATGAATGAATGGGCCGCAAACAATCCGGGTGTGGAGATTCATGCCCAGACCGGAGAGACGGCTGCCGACTTGGGCAATATGACGACGCATAAGTTTCTAAATAATGACGTTTTCATGGATCTGTTCGACAAAGCAGACATCGTCGTAGCCCACGCCGGAATGGGCACAATTTTGGCCGCCTCGGAAATGGGCAAGACCGTTGTGATTATGCCGCGACTGGCAGCGCAGGGTGAGCATCGCAATGATCATCAGGTGGCAACATGCGAGCGCATGTCGGTGTTATCGAACGTCATTGTGGCCGATGATGAAACGCAGGTTGCTGCCTCCCTGGACCGTGCAATTGCGGGTGAAGGCAAGGCGGCGGGTGACGGAGTTAACCCTTTTGCCTCGCCCGAGCTACTTAAAGCAGTAAGCGCCTTTGTTAAGGGCGAATGGTAACGGCCCCTGGTGGGGCGAATTGGGAGAATTCGGTAAGCTTATGGACGCAACCTTAAAGGCGACCATTCTGATCCCGGCTTATAATGAGCAAGCGGTGATTGGCAGGACTTTGCAGTCCTTAACGGCGGGTATGGAGCCCGGCGAGTTTCAGCTTATCGTTATTTGTAATGCATGCTACGATGATACGGCAGTCGCGGCGCGTGCTGCTTGCCCCGAGGCATTGGTGTTAGAGACAGATACACCGGGTAAAACCAACGCGATGAATATGGGGCGCGGACAGGCTGAATCTGAATTGATTGTGTGCCTTGACGCTGACCTGTCTGTTACTGCCGACCATATCAGGCGATTGATTGCACCGCTCAGTTCTGGTTTGGCCCATGCTGCCTGTGGGCAGATGAATGTTGATCTGACGGGCTGTAGTTTGCCGGTTCGCATGTTTTATTCAATCTGGATGTTGAACCCGTATTTTTCCAAGGGGAAATTTGGCGGGTTGTTCGCCATGTCTGACGAAGGCGCGAAACGGGTGTTTCCACTGCCTGAAATCATCGCAGATGATGAGTTCACGAGTCGGAATTTTACCGCCGCCGAGAAAGCATTTGTGCAGGACTGCCAGTTTACGGTCCATGCGCCCCGGCGTGTAGGTGATTTGATGAAAATCAGACGCCGCAGTTTACGTGGCACCCGGCAGATCAGCGCAATGGGATTGTCGGTGGAACGGGCGACTGGTGCTGGTTCGCTTAAGCAGATATTACGCCGCGCGCTGGTGCGGCCTGTATTATGGCCATCTTTGCCGGTTTATATTGGGTTGATATTGCTCATCCGATTGCAGGTTAAGTTTGAAGCTGCTGACAAAGCACCAAGGTGGGAACGTGACGATAGTAGCCGAGTTGCACCAATGAATAGTGGGGCTGGAAAATGACGATTAGCGCCGGGTCAAATAATACGCAAAGCACGGACGGCAGTGATCTGTATCTGGAAGAGGTGCGGGATTTTCTGCAAGAGGTAGAAGCGCCGGAATTCAGCCCGTTTGGTGCTCTTGGTCGGATGATGCGTGGCCGATGGTTGCTGTTTATTGGCATGGCGCTGGTTCTGGGCATTGGGTTTGCCATTCTTGGCATGTCCTTTGGAGCCAAGAAGTATGAGAGCCAGGCAATTTTGCGGGTTTATCCAAGTCAGGCGAATATTCTGTACAAAACCGGCGATGGTTCAGTCCTGAAAACATTTGAGGCCTATGTCAAAGCGGAAACCACCTACGTTGCCAGCTATCCGGTGATGAGCCGAGCTTACGAGGAGTTAACCAGAACATTCCCGGAGCAAGCCTATGAGTTTGCTGCGTCGGAATTAGCTGGGGCGATTGAAGTCAAACGTAAAGAATCGCTGATTATTCTAAGCACCAAAAGTAAAAGCGCCGAATTCGCCGCTGGTATGCTTAGCGCTGTGGTGAACGCTTATATCGCCTTGCAGCAGGAAAACCTTACGAAACTGGCGAGCTTTCGTGAGGGTGAGCTGGTTAAGCGTGAGAAAGAATTGCTGGTCAACCTTGATGAGGTCAGGGATGAGTTGTTGGCAGTCGGTGGTGAATACGGCATTGCTGCGCTGACCAAGGCACATATTGAGAAGGTTGCCCAGATTGATGCACTGACCGCCCGTCGGTCAGAAGTAGAAGCCACACTGCTGGCCTTGCAAGAAGATTCAGGTGCAAGTGGTGCCGATATGGCGGATCAGGAGATTATTCGTGCCACACTGCTGGACCGCGCGCTTGCTGATTTGAACTTTGATCGGGCAAAACGTGAAGCAGAGTTGGTTACTCTACTGGCGAGATATTCTGACAATTCGCCTGAAGTACGGGACAAGAAACAACAGATCGAAATTGTGTCTAAAGCAATGGCTGAGCGGCGCGAGCAGATTAAGGTTTTGGGTCAAACCGGGGCGCTGACCGACACAAGTTCTGCAACGCCCGAAGATTCGGTTAACGAAATTCAAAACCTATTCGACAAGGTTAGTGCACAGCTTGAAGGCGCACGCACTGAAGCAAAACGGTTGAACGCCAAGTTGGTACAGTTGGGATTTTTGGAGGCTGAACGCGATGAAGTGCGGCGGATGCTGGATGAAACGCGGCAGGCCATTGATGTTATCACGCTGGAAAGCCGTAACCTGTCGCCCGGTTTAACCGAGCTGATGGCACCGCCTGTTGTGCCTGATAAGGCGGCAAGCGATTCTGCCAAATTGCTGGGGGCGGCTGGGTTTATTGGTGGTGGGTTCATTTCCACCGTCCTGACGATCCTGTTCATTGTGATCAACGGCAGGATCCGGTTCAGTGATGAGCTGTGGCGGACTGTTCATTTGACGCCAATACTTCGGGTTGTTGGCAAGAAAATTAATAAGCGCCCTGCCGCAATGGCGACTGAAATCGACAAGCTGCGGAATGCCATAAAACTTTTACCGGCGCGCGCGCCACGATCTGTCGGTAAGGCAAAGGTTATTTCGGTGGTGCGGTTTGACAGCGGTGCCCCCGGCGAGATTGCCAAAATGCTGGCTGAGAGTTTCGCTAGCGCCAATCTGAAAACCGTTTTGGTCGATGCCGATATGGTTGGTGGTGAACTAAGCAAAGAATTGGGTTTTGCCGAGGCAAAAGGCTGGCGTGAGTTGGTTAAGGATGGTGAAGTTTCGATAACCAACTTAACTGATGATAGCGTTCAGTTTGTACCGATTGGCTGCGATGAAACGATGAACGATTCGACCGCTGGTGTTGCCTCTGTCAGGCAGGCGGTGCGCAAACTGGCCAAAGGGCCGGATGTTGTGATCGTTAATGGCGGCAGCTTTAAGGACAGCCTCGCGAGTGAGCTTTTGGCGTCCGCATCTGACCTGTGTATTGGTGTTGTGAAAATCGGCGATGGCCGGCGGGCCATCGAGAATTTCATTGACCGGCTGGATACGCTCCCACGCAATGGCGGTGCCATTCTTGTCACCAATGCCAAAGGGAACGACCCAGGCTTGGTCCGCGCCTAAGCGGCCATGTCGTCTTTTCGTACCATACAGGTTTGGTAGCCAAAGAGCGTGAAGTCAGCCGCATAAATTTCTTCGATTGCGGCCTGCGCATCGAAAGTCATAGCTGATTTCCATTCACCTGAATGGGTAGAGACATTTGCCTTGCTGACCGACTTAAAGGCGATGGGGCGGCGGGAAATCGTCGATAGGATAAAGCTGAAATCCTGATCGAATTGCTCAAGCCGGCCAATGAAATCAATTCCGGGGAGCAATTCTCCTCGGCGATTGCTGAGCCAGTGGGCTTGTGGTTTGGCGATTTCTATATCTCCCCGGTACACAGCATCGGAAGTTATAAATTCTTCGAACGTAACCTCTGCGGCGGCGGCGTGATGCGGCCCATCGCGCCATTTCTGTAAAAAGCGGTAAAGTGAATACGCGCGGGCGTAGGGGTCCCTGACGAAAGCAAAGACAAAGAAGTTGCGCCACATATCCGGCCCGGCTTTGGTTCTGATCGCCTCTGCCGTGGAATGTTTGCGCAGGTCAAAACGGGCGCTGTAACTGTCTTGTAGTTTTTCGCCGTATTTTGTGCCGCCAACCTCTATATCGCGAAAGGTCGTGAACCGTGAAAGTTCCCGCGTGACGCTGGTACCAGCAGCCTTTGGCGTATGAATGAACAGAAAGCGACGGGAGTTATTGATAATCATCAGCGACCCCTTTTGGGTTAAATTGAAACCTCACTGTGGGGGGCTGTAATTAATATTCTCCTAAGCCCCTGCTTTTCGACTAAGCACCGAATTCATCAATCCGAATAAATCGAATCTTAACCGCCTTCGTTGATTCTGTTGCCCAAGGCCACGATGGCAGCGGCAGAGTGAACAGGGTGACGAGATGTTTGGATTAAAACGCCTACGCAAAGATCTTCGTAGTTTGATCCGCAAGGAAATTGCGCGAGAGGCGCAGGCCAATATGGTCAGCTATACCTCTGCCCGCCAATGCCTCGACCTTTATGAGATGAGGCTTGAAACCCTCGATACGCGGCTGGGCAAACGGGTTCGGGAACTTGAGGCCAAAGTCGAGGCGCTGGAGGCGACCCTTTCGCTCTATTCCGAACCTCAGCGCAAGGTGGGCTGAGCTGTGCCGAGCATTTGGTCCCCTCTACCACCGTCAAAGTCCGGTATCGCCAATTATGTTGGTGCGCTTTACCTAGACCAGCCTGAGTTTGAGGATTGTTCCTTTGTCGTGAACGATCCCAAAGAGATTGAGCACCCGTGCGCCGCGGATGTCAGTGACCAATCCACCGGCGACAAACACGCGCTGCTGCAAATCGGGAACAACATTTTTCACGATTATATCTATGAGCGGGCGCAAGTGGGCGGTGCCATCGTTGAGATGCATGACCTGTCTCTCCACCATTTGCACACTGAGGTGACGCTCGCGCGGGGTGATTTCACCGGGTATCGGAATTTGCTGGAGGAATGCGAAGGCGAATGGGGGCGGAAGTTCGCCTATCAGCGGTCCAAAGGGTATTATTCACAGCATCTGGAGTTTCATACCCGCGTAAACAAACGGGTTACGGAGCGGGCAGAGGCTGTCATCGTTCATTCAGAATGGGCGCGCATGCAGTTGGAACTGCAAGGGTGCAGAGGCCCGATTTATGTCATCCCACACTATGCTTTGACGCCTGAGCAATCCCCAACCGGGGTAAAAACGAGACAGGAAGCGCGGGCTAGGCTCGGCTTTGCAGATGATGATTTCATCATTCTGTCCGCAGGATATGTTACGCGGGCAAAGCGGATTGAGTGGACCGTCGCGGCGTTTGAAGCGCTGGCGGATGACTGCCCGCATGCCCGGTTGGTTATCGCGGGAGAGGTTCTGCCGGATATTCTGGGTGGGTTGATCACCGATTCCCGCCACCGCGACCGCATCCATATCACCGGCTATCTGGCGGATGCAGCGTTCTGCGATTACACGCTGGCCGCCGATGTTTTGCCGGTGATGCGCTTCCCCTCTGCGGGCGAAAGCTCTGGCGTTGCTTCCCGTGCGTTGGGGTTTGGAAGGTTGGTGATTGCGCCTGAGTTGATGGCGTTTTCAGACCTGAATGACAAATACGTAGAGAAAATCCACCTGGACCAACCGCCTGTGGAACAGCTCATCAAAATTTTGCGGCGGTGGGCAGGCGACTTGCCGGCATTGCGGCGGAAAGAGGCTGAGATCAGCGCCTATGCTGCCCGGCACCTATCACTGGACAACATTCGAAAAGACGTGGCGCAGATATTGCGTTGGCATTGGAATTAGGGAGACAATACGCATGGATGATTTCATTTGGCTGACCAATATCGATACGGCAGAACCAGTGGGCGTGCCGGTAACGAAGGTCGTGCTCATCGAACAAAAACGCGCGCAAGATGGCGGTGCAGTGGCGCTGTATTTGGAACATGGCAAAGAGGTTTTTGTAAGTGAGAGCCTTAACCGCATTCGAGAAATGATGTGCGGCACGGGCGTTTCGGCGCTGCGTCAACTGCCACCAATGATTAACGGCGCCCCGAATTAAAGCGAACTGCGTTAGCGGGTTTGATGGGTTGTTCGGGCATCAGTTGAGCGGTGATGACCGCAAGTGGTTGTCAATTTATCCTCAAACCAGCTTCACGATCGCAAATTATGCGTTATAGAGCGCATATGACCGACATTATCTTATCCAACGCCCGCCTGATCGACCCTGAAACAGGCTATGATGGCCCCGGCGCATTGCGCATTTCTGACGGGAAGATCGCCGACATCACAAAAGGCGCAACGCCCGATGCACCCGAGGGTGCCGAGGTTGTTGATTGTGGTGGGCAGCCGCTTGCCCCCGGCATCGTCGATATGCGTGTTTTTGTCGGTGAACCGGGTGAGCGTCACAAGGAGAGCTTTCGGTCTGCTGGACAATCTGCTGCTGCTGGTGGTGTAACGACCATTGCCATTCAGCCTGAAACTGACCCGGTGTTGGACGACCCGGCGATGTTGGAATTTGCAATGCGCCGCGCAGAGGCGGTCAGTATCGTGAATGTCGCGCCAATGGCGGCGTTGACGCGGGGACTGAACGGTCGCGAAATGGCGGAGTACGGCTTTTTGCTGGACGCCGGTGCGCTGGCATTTACCGATGCATCGCGCCCGGTTGCTGACCCTACCGTTTTTCGCAATTGCCTAGATTACGCGAATTCTTTGGGCGCATTGGTTGTTCATCACCCGCAAGACCCGGCAATGAGTGCTGAAGGAAGCGTTACGGAGAGCCTGTTTGCCTCAAAACTCGGCCTGCCCGGCGCGCATCCGTTTGCCGAACGCATCATGCTGGAACGTGATTTGGCCTTGGTCGAAGTTACTGGTGCCAGATATCACGCCGATTTGCTGACCACGCGAGGCGCATTTGAAGCCTTGGCGCGCGCCAAAGACAAGGGATTGAACGTCACAGCAGGCGTTAGCCACCACCATTTCGCGCTGAACGAGATGGACCTAGAGGATTATCCGACGTTCTTTAAACTCGACCCGCCATTGCGAGAGGAAGAGGATCGCCAAGCGTTGGAGCAGGCGCTGGCTGATGGGTTGATTGACGTAATTACGTCATCGCACCGCCCACAAGACGAGGAATCCAAACGCCAACCTTTCGAAATTGCTGCTATTGGCGCTGTTGGATTGGAAACACTGCTGCCGACGAGCCTTAAGCTTTGGCATGATGGGTTGGTGACGTTGCCGGGGTTATTTGAACGCCTCAGTCTTGCGCCTGCCCGTGCTCTGGGTTTGGGTGCCGGGCGGTTGGCGAAAGGGGCACCAGCTGATTTGGTGCTGTTTGACCCTGATGTTCCTTATATTCTGGATCGCTATGCGCTGCTGTCAAAGTCAAAGAACACGCCGTTTGACCGCCGCCGGATGACGGGCCGGGCCCTACGGACATGGGTTGCGGGTGAGGAAGTGTTTACGCGATGACTTTGCTGCCAGACGTAATGGGTTGGGATCAGGCGTGGCCTTGGCTGCTCAGTTCTCTGCTGATCGGATATCTGATCGGGTCTGTTCCCTATGGCGTCATCGTTGCTCGGTTATTTTCTTTGGGCGATTTGCGGCAGGTTGGGTCTGGCAATATTGGGGCGACCAATGTTTTGCGCACCGGCAACAAAGCTGCCGCCGCACTGACCCTTGCATTCGACATGGGCAAAGGCGTGGTTGCGGTTGTTCTGTTGACGTCAGAACTGGGTGATCTGCCAGGCGAACTAGCGGGTTTTGGTGCCTTTCTCGGTCATTGCTTTCCTGTCTGGCTAAAGTTCAAGGGTGGCAAGGGCGTTGCAACCTTCCTTGGGCTGATGCTCGGGTTTAGCTTTTTTGCCGGTTTGGCCTGCTGCGCCACCTGGCTTGTCGTTGCTTTCCTTGGCAAACGATCATCACTTGCCGCGCTTGTTACATCAGCGTCAGCCGCGATTTGGTTGTTGGTATTGGGTGATGTCAGCCCGATCTGGATTACGATTCCGATGGCTGCATTATTGTGGGCCCGCCATCACGAAAACATTGGCCGGCTGATCCGGGGACAAGAGCCCCGTATTGGTGGAAAATAGCCTCCAATACCTGTCGTTGAATTTGACTTTTTGACAGCCTTTGTGGATAGACAGGGCGAAAGTCGGACCCTCCGGCGAACCTCTGAGGAGTATTCATATGGGTAAAGTCTATGCCGATGCTGCATCAGCGCTAGACGGGCTGTTATTTGACGGCATGTTGATTGCGGCTGGCGGATTTGGGTTATGCGGGATTCCTGAAAACCTGATCGCTGCGATACGTGATGCTGGCACGCAGAACCTAACCGTTGCATCAAATAACGCTGGTGTTGACGATTTTGGTTTGGGTGTTTTGCTCCAGACTAAACAGGTCAAGAAGATGATTTCTTCTTATGTTGGTGAGAACGCTGAATTTATGCGTCAGTACCTTTCTGGTGAGTTGGAGCTGGAATTTAACCCTCAGGGCACATTGGCTGAGCGCATGCGCGCCGCCGGCTGTGGTATCCCCGGTTTTTACACTAAAACAGGTGTGGGCACGGTGATTGCTGAAGGCAAAGAAGTGAAGCAGTTCAACGGAGAGGATTATATCCTCGAAGAGGGCATTTTCGCTGATCTTTCTATCGTGAAAGCGTGGAAAGCTGACGAAACCGGCAACCTCGTATTCCGTAAGACGGCTCGCAACTTTAACCCACCTGCCGCGATGTGTGGTAAAACTTGTGTGGTTGAAGTCGAAGAGATTGTGCCGACCGGCAGCCTTGACCCGGATTCAATCCATTTGCCAGGTATTTATGTGCACCGCCTGATCAAAGGCGAGCATGAAAAGCGGATCGAACAGCGTACAGTTCGTGCAGTAGCCTGAATGAACTGATGACAAATCCTTACGAAGGTTTGGCAGATACAGCATTCTGGCGCACAGCTGTGGCAGAACAGCCACCGCTGTACACAGATGAGCTGTATTCGCCACGCTTTCGTGTTCCTAAAGCGGCAAAAATATTCACGGCGGGCAGTTGTTTTGCGCAACATGTCGGCCGTGCCCTCAGGGAGAATGGATTTGATGTTCTGGATGCTGAGGCGGCGCCTGTTTCGGTTAGCGACCGGCTTGCTCAGCAATACGGTTACCGGATGTATTCGGCGCGGTTTGGAAATATCTATACCGTTCGCCAGATGCTCCAGCTAATGAGAGAAGCCTCTGGCCACTTCACGCCCGCGGTTCCGGTTTGGCGAAAGGGAGAGAGTTTTTTTGATAGCCAGCGTCCCAGTGTTGAACCTGACGGGTTGCCTTCTGAGGAAATTGTTCTCGCCCACCGGGCCAAGCACCTTAAACGGGTTCTGGCTGCGGTTGAGGCGGCTGATGTATTTGTCTTTACGCTTGGCCTAACCGAGTGCTGGATTCATAAGGAAACTGGGGATGTCTATCCGACCGCGCCGGGGACGATTGCCGGGGAGTTTGATCCTGACATCTATGAGTTCAAGAACCTAACAGTTGATGAAGTATTTCGCAGTTTTGTGCAGTTCCGTCGGCATATTCGGCGCATACGACCGAGCGCCCGATTCTTGCTGACGGTCTCACCTGTACCTTTGACCGCAACCCGTAGTGGTCAGCATATACAACTGGCTTCGACCTATTCCAAAGCTGTGCTTCGTGCCGCTTGTGGCCAAGCTTATGATCGTTTTCGGGACGTGGATTATTTCCCATCTTATGAGATCATTACCTCGCCCAGCAATCATGGCGTCTATTTTGCAGCAAACAAGCGTAGCGTTACGCCGCAGGGGGTTGCCGCAGCAATGGACGCATTTATTGCGGCGCAAGGCCCAATCGTTAGGCCCGCGCGAAAAACAAAGGCAACACATGAGGCCCAATGCGAAGATAGCCTTTTGGAGGCGTTCGGGCGACCATGAAAGTTTGTATCATTGGCAATTCACACGTCGCTGCATTTACCAATGCCGGGGCCTCACTACGTGCCAAATACCCTTCTTTCAAAATTGATTTCTTTGGTGTTTCGTTCCCCCATAACGATGGAATCGCGTGTGATGCCAATGGCGTGTATGGGCCAGATCGGGCGCTGGCAGAGGAAGTTGGACTGCGCCCAGCACGGGTGATGCGGCAGGTGAGGGCTGTTAACGGTGCGGATTCGGTCGACCTGACGCAGTATGACGCCGTCTATTTGGTTGGCCACTATATCAAGATCAAAGATATCTTCCGCATAATTGCAGTGAATGATATTGATGGGTTTTCCGATCGTGCAATGCCTTGTCAGATGTCTCGTGCCGCATTTGAAGATATGGCACGCGAGATCATTCTGACCCATGTTCCCGATCGCTTGGGCCTTATCGCAGATGCAGCGCCAACTTGGGTTTCAATCGTGCCTTTTCTATCGGCAGATTGCCTTTCGGATGAAGGAACCGAGTACGCGTATCTACGTCGAGTTCTTCATGGAGGCCATGAGCTCACGCCGATGATTGATACGATTCATTCTTTGATTGCAGAACGGCTCAATGCATTAAATTTGCGCTATATTCCGCAGCGGTCAGAAACAGCGCCGCAAACTGTCGTAACAGAGTCTGCGTTTTCCGTCGGGTCACGCCACTTTGGCGAAGATGGAGCGGCACATGAAACGCGCGACTATATGCACATGAACGCAGATTATGCGGCCTTGTGTTTTGATGATTTTGCTACACTTGCACTGACCGCAATTGGGGTCGGTAAAGTGGATGGCGAGGAAAAAGGCGCAAAGCGCGCCGGACATGAAAGGTATCTAAATGGCTTGGGATCGGAATCAGATGGCTGAGCGGGCAGCTCAGGAGCTTCAGGATGGTTGGTACGTAAACCTTGGGATTGGCATTCCTACCTTGGTGAGCAACTATATCCCTGATGGGATCGAAGTGACATTGCAGTCTGAAAACGGGATGCTGGGCATGGGTCCGTTTCCGACTGAGGATGAAATTGACGCCGATCTGATCAACGCGGGTAAGCAGACGATCACTGAGTTGCCTCAGACGGCCTATTTCGACAGTGCGGCATCATTCGGCATGATCCGTGGCGGAAAGATTGCCATGGCGATCTTGGGTGCGATGGAAGTTGCCGAAAACGGCGATCTGGCGAACTGGATGATTCCTGGCAAGCTGGTCAAAGGTATGGGCGGCGCGATGGACTTGGTTGCTGGTGTTGGCCGTGTTGTTGTGATCATGGATCACACCAACAAGAAAGGCGAAACCAAGCTGCTGCGCGAATGCACGCTGCCACTGACCGGTACGGGCGTGGTTGACCGCATCATTACCAATCTGGGTGTGTTTGATGTTGTTGAAGACGGTCTGAAAATTGTCGAATGCGCTGATGGCGTTTCCGAGGATGAGGTTCGTGCGGCGACTGAGGCTACTCTGGTTAACTAAAGCATTACGCCATTAGGTTGAGGCATCGTATCGGCAAAAGCCCGAGAGCGCCGCAGGCGTGGCAGGGTTTTGATGATTCGATCTTTAGGCCGAACGCTGTAGTAACTATATAGGCGGGTGCTTTATTGTGCCCGCCTGGCTATTTTCGTTGGCACTGATCACGTGCACCGGACAGGTGTTGAACGCATTCACGTTCTGCCATCACCAAAGCCCCCAGAACCTTTGGCACATAGGCGCGCGTTTCGTCATAGGGCGGGACGCCGTGATATTCACGTACTGCACCGTCACCTGCATTATAGGCGGCCAACGTTAGCACCAGGTCTTGCTCAAACATATCAAGCAAAACGGACAGAAACGCGGCTGCACCTGTTAGATTTTCTTGCGGGTTAAACGGGTCGTTGACGCGAAACCGTTCAGCTGTTGCTGGCATTAACTGAGCTAGGCCCGTCGCACCACTTCGGCTAACTGCATTGGGATCACCCGCAGATTCAATTGCTATAATCGCGGCCAATAGTTGCGGCGCTATCTGAGCTTCCCTTGCGGCGAAGTCGATTTCGGCCTTCCAAGATTTCATGATTTTCTGAACAAGGTCGGCATTTTGCTTGCTCTGGATTTTGGTTGCCATCAACTTGCGGAGGCTTTGTAGGCGTTCTGAGTTGGCAGCATTTATGTCGGCGTCAATTTTCCGCCAGAACCAATCGAACGGATTGTTTCGCCCTGGTGCGCGGCGAATGACCGAGCCGCCTACCGCTCTAGCCCCCTTTTTGTCGGGTACTTTTAGAAACCGAAATCCCGGACCCGGTGCCACTGGGTCATTTGCCAAAACGGGCGTCCAGCTGAATAAAATGCAAAAAAACGGGACCAGCAAGATGGTTGTGCGTTTCAATTCTCCGGCCTCTCTTATTTGCTATGCCGCTTCGGCACCTCATATTTCAGGGAGTGTATTTATACACCGTGACTACCGAACCGAATCAACTGATTACGTCGCTAGTTTGTGGTGTGGTCGCCCTGCGACCTGAAAACGTGATGTGACAATTCCGGCACTTGGCCTGATTGAATTCTTCTGCTGGTTGATACGTCCACGTCCCTCATCAAGCATTCGATGTGACATTTAGCTGTTTATAAACAATAGGATAAGGGTACTTTCGGAGCCAGATTGGCCAATTTACACGGATGTAAGTCATTAATTTGCTGCGCTGACACTAAAACAATTTCGAAGGCAAGTTTGTTTGTACATGCGCCGAATGAGTGCTAGTGTCGCGTTACTGGGTGTTAGCCGTTTATTTGTGTGGGGACACAGATAGCGGAGAATCTGAAAAGTTCAGCTCGTTTGACACTTGGTGCCCGCTTTGGGCTTTTTCGTTGTGTGCAGCATGTGGAGTGAAAACCATGCTTACTATTATCAATATGATTGCGGCCGCTCGCCGTTTTGCAAAAGACACCTCAGGTGCCGTGACCGTTGACTGGGTAGCACTTACAGCCGCCGTTGTAATCATCGGCATCGGCATCGTTTATTCTGTCTTTGGTACGGGCACAGATGGTGTTAATGGTCTTGTAACCAATCTGACATCGCAGCTTGGCACTGCAGCTACTAACATTGATGGACACATTACTGCGGTCGATCTGCCAGGTGACACGGCTAGCGAATAAGATCAGTTAGCTTTTGGGCACTTGGCTTTGCCAGGTGCCCTTTTTCTCTTAGTATTTGTTGGGCGGGTCTATGCGGGTCGTTGCGCTTATCGTCCTTATCTTTGGCGTAGCCTTGGCGGGTGGCGCTGTGTTTTTTGCGTCGGAAAAATATCAGGAAACTGAAGCGGCGCTGATGAGGTTGGCTCAGGAAGCCAAACCTGAGGAAGCACTTGCTCCAGCGATGGAAACTGTCGCGGTAGCGGTGGCGGTAAAGCCCCTTAAATATGGGCAAGTCTTAAATTCTGAACTGATCAAATTTGTGGATTTTCCAAAGGAGTCTGTCCCAAAGAACAGCTTTTCTACCGAAGAACAGTTGTTTGGTGACAAATCTGCGAACCGGGTCGTTTTGCGAGCAGTCGAAGTCAACGAGCCAATTTTGGCATCAAAAATCACTGGTTTCGGAGAACGCGCGACAATCTCAGGGCAGCTGACGCCTGGCATGCGTGCATTTACGATTCGTATCAACACCGTCAGCGGGGTCGCTGGGCTATTACTCCCCAATGATCATGTGGATATATTTCTAACACGAAAAGAAACAGATGGTTTGTCGACCAATTTGATTGAACAGAACGTAAAAATTATCGCTGTTGATCAGTTTTCTGGGCAAGACGCCACAAGGGCCAGAGTCGCACGAACGGCGACGGTCGAGGTGACGCCAGAGCAGGCCGCCAGACTAGCCCTCGCCCAAAATGTTGGCTCGATCTCACTCAGCCTTCGCCAATTCAATGAAGTTAATGAAAGTCAGCCAACTGACACAGTGCGCATTGAAGATATTCTGCCGTACCTAGCCGAAGAGGAGGAGGCTGAGCCAGTCATTGAGGCCGCCCCGCCACCAAAGAAACAGATTTGCGTCCGCAAAGGGACCCAAAAAATCTGCAATTAGGCGATATTGTTAACTGTGAGCCTGCATTTAGGTCCGAGTATATTTTCGAGGCCGTGCGGTACCCCGTGTTCCAAATTCATTGCTGGGTTTGCTTTGATATCGCTAACCCGATGGAATAAATTTACCTCTGATCGCTAATTGTTTGGTTTAATAGTGATCCATAACCTACGGTAAAGCTTGATAATTTATGAGTTTGCCTTAGGCTGCATTCTAAGTGATCCGTATATGAGTTTTGTCGAACAGGAATCAGGAATGCGCCTGTACCGTTTTCTAATCGTGCTGTTGCTCGCGACATTGTCGCTAAGCCATTCTCCGCAAGCGGTTTTTGCGCAAAGCGGGGGCAATATTTTGAAGGTTGCGCGTGGTGCAGTTTCCCGTGACATCAAAGTTAATATCCACCGTGCCATCGTCATTGAGAGTGCGGAGCGATTCGCGGAGTTGTCAGTGGCCAACCCGGATATCGCCGATGTTGCCGTGTTCTCTGACAACACAATCTACATCCTAGGGAAGGCAACAGGTGCCACGACGCTGACGCTGGTTGGTGAAGATGGGCGCCTGATTACCAATGTCACAATACGTGTGACGCCCGACTTGAGTGAGTTCAAGCAACGGTTGCGCGAAATATTGCCCAAAGAATCGATTGATGTGCGAGAAGCAAACGGTGGGATAGCGCTGTCTGGCGTTGTCTCCGGCGCTCAAAAAATCGACACAGCAATGGCATTGGCCGCCCGGTACGCTGGGGACAACGTTGCAAACCTGATGTCTGTTGGCGGCACGCAGCAGGTGCAGTTGAAAGTTCGCTTTGCAGAAATGCAGCGCAGTGCTGCGAAGCAGTTGGGTCTGAATTTCAGTTCTCAGAGTGGGAACATAAACAACATCGGCAATGTCGTGACTGAAACCGGGCAGTTCCTACAGGGTAATAATGCTAACATTGCTAATGGCGGGGTTGCTTTTGCTGATGCCACTAACCCATTTGGCCTGCTTAGATTCTCGCGTGATATTGCTGGAACAGTCTTTGACGTCGTGCTGAGTGCCGCAGAATCTAAAGGTGTCGTTCGTACTCTTGCTGAGCCCAATCTGGTCGCCTTGTCAGGAGAGACTGCTGAGTTTCTAGCGGGCGGTGAGTTGCCAATTCCAGTGGCAGGCGAAGAGGGAAATGTTACAGTATCGTTCCGTCCTTTTGGCGTTGCCATGAATTTCACGCCCACGGTCGTCGATGAAGACCTGATTAATCTTGAATTGGATACCGAGGTTAGCGCCATTGATGCAGCGGTTCAGGTTAACATTAACGGAGTGGCTTTGAGTGGGTTTACCACCAGACGCGCACGAACGACTGTTGAGCTGCGTGATGGTGAAAGCATCGCAATTGCAGGCCTTCTGCAGGAGGATTTTAGCGACGCGAAAGATCAGTTTCCGTGGCTTGGTGATTTACCTGTCTTGGGTGCCTTGTTCCGCAGTTCGAATTTTCAGCGCAATCAGTCGGAGCTAGTTATCATTATCACCCCGCGCCTTGTTGCGCCCGTGGATGGAGATCAACTTTCGTTGCCAACCGATCGCATGCGCATCCCCAACGAAACAGAGTTGTTTTTGTTTGGGCAGACCGAAGGCACGGCCACGCTGAACCCAGGTGTTATTAGTCAGGGTTTGGATGGTAATTATGGTTATATACTGGAGTAACAATATGAGGCGTCTCGCGCTCGCGTTTTTCAGCACTATGGTGTTATCAGCCTGCGCTGGTGAGGTTGGCTTGAGCCCCGAAAACAGTAGCTTTGGGGACGCGGTCAGCCAAAACAACCTAGCACAACCAGTGGCGTTTCGTGTTGATGAGTATCTGTTTAAGGTCAATGATGAGTTCGCACGGGCAACGCCGGAAGCTGTTGAGTTTGGTTTCAACCGATCGGTGCTTAGCGCGCAGGCAAAAGCAGCACTGGATGCGCAAGCTCGCTGGCTGAATGAGTTTCGTGATATTCGTGTGCGCCTCGTCGGGCACACCGATTTAGTTGGTGGTGAACCTTATAATGAAAGCCTCGGATTAAAGCGTGCGCAGGCGGCTACGCGCTATCTTGTCGCCAAGGGTGTGCAGCGTAGCCGGATTGATGCGGTAGAATCGCGTGGAGAACGGGAACCACTGATTCCAATAACAGATAAAGAGCAGCGTAACCGTAGGACTGTTACCGTTATTGCCGGCTTTACTCATGGCTTTTATGGAGATGGCCTAAATGGCCGCCGCTCATTGTTGACATATCAGCGCTATGTAACTGATTCTGTTGATTCACCTAGGCGTTCATCATCAACTTCGGGTGGCGGATAAGTTGTAAGCCGTGTAAGATCACCACTGTGTGAAGTGTATAAACTGGTCATCGCTTTGGGAGAGGCAATGATCGCGTTAGACTGACTTCTGTTGGGTCCAAATCGTCATGAGGGGAAGACATGACATTGATCGCCGGACTTCGGCCATTATTAGCTAAGGCGCGTTGCTTTGCCAGCGACGCACGAGCGAGCGTGTCTGTTGACTTCGTGGTTTCTATTCCGATCCTGCTGGCAGTTCTGGTTTTTACTACTGAATATGGGCGCGTTTTGCAGATGCGGACAGTCTTGGACAACGCAGTCGCCGATGCCACACGATATCTGGCACGGGCACCGCTAAATGAACTTGAGAATGGCTTTCCGCCATCGGTTATTGCGGTTGCCGAAGGATTGATCACATCCCGTGTTAATACCGATTTGGTCGCTATCGGCGCGCCGGACATTGAGGATCAGACGGTCCAGACTTCGTCTTCGGATTTTCGCACGGTATCGCTTTCTGCTGCGGTTGGTGTATCAACCCCTGCTTTATCTATCCTTGCGCTGGCCGGGCCTGAGGCGACCATAACCAACTCCTCCGGTGAAGAGATTAGTTTGAGCGATATAGAAGGTTTCGTTCTCATTTCGTCAGACACTGCGCGGTATTTTGGCCGATGAGGAATAAAATAGTCAAACTTCGTGAGTTTCTCCGCGACCCAAATGGTGCTGTAACCATCGAATATGTGGTTCTGCTGCTGCCTTTGTTGGCACTGGTTTTCACGTCTTTTCAGATTGCACTTGCTTATCATTTTTCGCTGACAGCGCAGAAAGCCGTAGAATTGGGCGCACGAATTGCTGCGGTTCGTGATCCAGTATTTACTGCACTACCTGAAGCAAACACTTTGGTCAGTAGCGGCGAGTTCTTAGAGGGTGATAGCTGTGCAAGCGGAGCCTGCAATGACATGGGTGGACCTTATAGCTGTTCTGGCGCTGAACTTGGCACTGGAAGCTGCGATGCGGTTGCCTTTGCTGCTATCAGCGATGAAGTAAGCAGATTGGCCTATTTACTTGACCAAGACGATCTAACAATCACTTATTATTATGGAGCGCTTGGGTTCGCAGGCGGACCATTCACGCCGATTGTTGAGGTAAGAATAGAAGAAAGACCGTTTTTTCTTCAGTTCATGTTTAATCTTGGCTTTGGGCAAGGTGGGTCTGAGGCTCAGGAAGTCTCGCTGCCATCCGTAGCTGCGACTGCGATCGCCGAAGACTTGTCTTCGACGAACTGATTGGAATGAAAATGGCACTTTTACGAAAACAATCACCTGATCTGGATAACATCGATGCGGTCGTGGTTTTTCGTGATGTCGAAGCGATTGGCCAATTGAAGACAGCACTTGATGATGCAATTGGTGCTTCGGCATGGATCGCGGCAGGGTTTGAAGATGCTGGTGAGGCCGTAAAAGATGCCGCAGCCTCCGAGGCGCGTTATTTGCTGATCGGCGTTCAAAGTGAAGATGCTGATGAGCTGGCCTTTGCCGCGAGGCTGATTAAACATGCGCGCGAATTTCAATTGCGCTCAATACTGCTGGCTGAAACGATCAGCCCAGCGGCCATGCATGAGTTGATGCGGGCTGGTGCCGATGATTTTGCCCCGCTGCCATTGCCAGCCGCCGCATTGCAGGATTGTATCCGACGCCTGTCAGTTGAGGCCGCTCAGATTGCCAGTGGTGGGCGCAGTCGTTTGGGGCTTGTCTATCCGGTTTATGGTGCCGGTGGTGGAGTTGGTGCCTCTACTTTTGCAGTTAACCTTGCGTGGGAAACAGCTCTAGCCGTTGGGAAAAAAGACCTTCGCGTTGCGATCATGGATTTCAATTTCCAATATGGTTCGGTTGCGACCTATCTGGATTTGCCCCGACGTGAAGCGATCTATGAGCTGCTATCCGATACATCCACGATGGATGAAGAGGGTTTCAGTCAGGCGCTGACGACATATGCGAATAAAATGGATGTGCTTACGGCACCTATGGATGCCTTGCCGCTGGACATTATCGGACCAGATGATGTTGCTTCGCTATTGGCATTAGCGCGGGCGAACTATGATTTTATTTTTGTGGATCTACCTCAGACCCTAGCGCATTGGTCTGATATGATGCTGATTGAATCAGAAGTTTTCTTCGCTTTGATGGAAAGTGACATGCGCAGCGCCCAAAATATGCTGAGGTTTATTCGTGCGGTTAAGGCTGAGGAGCTGCCGTTTGAAAAGATCTCTGTTTGTTTAAATCGCGGGCCATCATTTAGCGATCTGGCAGGTAAATCGCGGGCAGGTAAACTGGAAAAAAGCCTTGAGATAAAATTTGCCCACCGCATCCCTGATGGAGGTAAAGCGGTCGCAGCAGCATGTGATCAGGGTACACCTTTAGCTAAAGCCGCCAAAGGGAATGCCGCACGGAAAGAAATGCGTAAGGTTGCACAGAAACTGGTCGAGACTGCGCAAAAGGCCGCGAAACAGGGCCTCGGGTGATTGTTTGAATGTTTAAGCGGTATCAATCACAACGAAACGCAGCGCAGCAGGAAGAGCCGCAACAGGCACCAGTTAAAGCGAGTGCCAAACCTGCCCCCCGGGCCAAGGCCAGCGCACAACCGATTGATGAGCAGAGCGAAGCGCGTCGCCGTTCCAGGCTGCTGGACCTACGCATTGCCATCCATCAACGTATTCTTGAAAGCCTGAACCTGGCGGCAATCGAAACCGCCAGTGAGGCGGAGCTACGCCAAGAAATTGCTGCGCTTAGCCGGGAAGTACTGGCTGAAATTGGCCTGGTGGTTAATGCCCAAGAATTTGAGCAGTTAATCGCCGCTTTGGTTGATGAAGTTACGGGCCTAGGCCCACTTGAGCCGTTGCTGCGCGATCCGACTGTGACTGATATTCTGGTCAACACCCACAAGCAATGTTTTGTTGAGCGGGGCGGTAAGCTGGTGCTGACGGACGTTCAGTTCAAAGACGAGCGTCATTTGATGCGAGTCATCGACAAGATCGTATCCGCAGTTGGTCGACGGGTCGATGAAGGCCAGCCATGGGTGGATGCTCGTCTGAAAGATGGCAGCCGTGTTAACGCCTTGGTTCCACCCTGTGCGGTGGATGGGGCGCTGCTGTCCATTCGTAAATTTTCAAAGAAGCCGATCGGCATTGAAAAGCTGGTGGAATTCGGGGCGTTTTCGCCTGAAATGGCTATGTATCTACAGGCTGCGGTTTCTACCCGGTTAAACGTTTTGGTGTCTGGGGGTACGGGTTCAGGTAAAACAACGACTCTGAATGCGCTTAGCAGCTTTATCAATAACGCCGAACGTATCGTTACGATTGAGGATACGGCAGAGCTTCAGCTACAGCAGGTTCACGTCGGCCGGATGGAAAGCCGCCCCCCGAATATTGAGGGGAAAGGTGAGATTAGCCAACGCGACCTGTTGAAAAACGCCCTGCGTATGCGACCTGATCGCATTATTGTGGGTGAGGTTCGTGGCGGTGAAGTTTTGGACATGCTTCAGGCGATGAACACGGGCCACGAAGGTTCAATGACCACCATTCACTCTAACAGCGCACGTGACAGCGTTGGGCGGATTGAGAATATGGTGTCGATGTCTGGTGTTGAATTGCCGATCAAAGCAATCCGCGGACAAATCGCATCGGCGATTGATGTGATTGTTCAGGTATCGCGACTTTCCGACGGTTCAAGACGCATGGTTTCTGTCATGGAAATTACGGGCATGGAGGGCGAGGTCGTCGCCATGCAGGAGATTTTCAAGTTTCACCGCGAAACAGTTGGCGAAGACGGTAAAGTTATCGGCAGTTACTTAGCCAGTGGCCTACGATCTCATTTCGCAGATAGATTCTTGCAGTGGGGTGTGAATTTGCCTCGTGATTTGTTCACCCCATCGCGCGTTTCATAATAAGGTTCAGAAGATGCTTAGCCCCCTACTATACGCAATGATCTTTATCGGTGTTCTTATGATCATCGAGGGGATTTATTTGCTAATTTTTGGCAAAGGGCATCGGGCAGATTCCAAAGTTAACCGCAGACTGCGTATGCTGGAACAAGGTGGCGACCGCGAAGAGGTATTGATCCAGCTTAGGAAAGAACGTGAACGACATGAGAAAGCAGGCGGACTGCCGTTTCTGTCTATCGTGTTTCAAAAAGCGGCGCAGGCCAATGTGCCGATGTCGCCGACGCAGATTATCATTGTGATGCTTGTTCTATCAGCCGCAGCCTTTGTGGTGTTTACGCTTGGTACATCGGCCGTTCTACCAGTTCGTATCGCCGTTGCTCTGGTTCTGGGCTATGCCACGACGTTTATTTGGCTGCGGAACAAAGCCAAGCGCCGGTTGGCCGAGTTTGAGGAACAGCTTCCTGATGCGGTTGATTTGATGGTGAGATCACTTCGCATCGGGCATCCGTTTTCGTCTGCTGTGAACATCGTTGCGCAAGAAATGCAGGACCCGCTGGGCACGGAATTTGGCATAATAGCCGATGAAAGCGCTTATGGTATGCCAGTCACTGAGTCGCTGGATAGGTTGGCTGAAAGAATTGAGGTTGGCGATCTGAAGTTCTTGGCAGTTGCCGTTAATATCCAAAGCCAATCGGGCGGTAACCTCGCCGAGGTTTTGGAAGGGTTGAGCCAGGTTATTCGCGCGCGCTTTAAACTGTTTCGTAAGGTCATTGCTATTACGGCAGAGGCAAAATGGTCGGGTTGGTTTCTGTCCATTTTCCCCGTCATTGCCTTGCTCTTGGTTCAGATTATTGCGCCTGACTACTATGATCGCGTAGCTGATCACCCACTGTTTGTTCCGGGGACCATTGCTGTTTTCGTGCTGTTGTTCATTAACATCATCTTTATGCGGATGATGGTGAACATTAAGGTCTGATCATGCGGGAAGCCTTTGAAATCCTTTGGTCGTTTTCGGTCGAAACCTTTGGCCCAATGGGTCCATTTTACCTGATCGCTGCGTTGGGTGCGTTTTTGGTGCTTCTCGCGGCACCCTTTGCGCTTCGTAAAGAAGCTGATCCAGTTAAACGTTTGGCCAGTCTGGAGCGTTCGGATACTGTCCAGCGCGCTGAGGAAGGAGTCGGTCCGCTGCGGATTGACAGCGACAAGGGTGGCTTTGAGGCTCTGGCACCGTTTTTGGAGCCTGCCGACGAAGGCGAGTTATCCGCTGTTCGAGCTAAGCTGATCCATGCAGGATATCGGGAACGATCTGCGGTACGGATGTATTATCTGACTCGAGCTGGTTTGGCGATCGGGCTGGTCATGATCGGGCTAATCTTGTTCGGCTTGGCTCAGAATAACCCTGATCCGGCAAAGATTATGATTTTCTGCGGTATTGGTGGCTTGGTTGGCTATGTTATGCCGAGTTATTGGATTACACGGCGCAGACAGCAGCGGCAGCAAGAAATGGCTGATGGTTTTCCCGATGCGCTTGATTTGATGCTTGTATGCGTTGAAGCTGGTCAATCATTGGATCAGGCGATCGTGCGTGTATCGGCCGAGGTGAAAGGCGCACATGATACTTTGGCCGAAGAGTTGGTGATCGTTGCGAATGAAATGCGCGCTGGCCGGGACCGCCCGACAGTTTTGCGCGATTTTGCAGATCGGTCTGGTGTGCCTGATATCTCGGCCTTTGTGACTGTTTTGGTACAATCGGCGGCCTTTGGTACGTCGGTTAGTCAGGCGTTGCGGGTCTATGCCTCGGAAATGCGGGACAAGCGATTGATGCGGGCCGAGGAAAAGGCAAACACACTGCCAACCAAGCTAACGCTTGGTACGATGTTCTTTACCGTTCCGCCGCTGTTGCTGATTCTAATCGGCCCCTCGCTGATTCAGGTAACGCGCGCGCTGGCCAATTTTAACAGTCGATGACCTGTGGGCGGATCAGAACGGCGATCAAAGCTGCGCCCATTGTGCCGCTCTGCATGTTCGCCGTCGCCTGTCAGGCACCAATAGCGCCTCAGCAGGTTGTATCTGGGGACCAGGTGAAACTGGGTGTGGAATTGTTACGGGCAGGGCAACCGGCGATGGCATTGGATGCGTTTAATCGGGCCATTGCCGAAAAGGGGCCAACCGTTATCGCGTTGACCGGTGCGGGCGCCGCGTATCATCAAACAGGTGATTTTGGCAGTGCGGAAAAACTGTTGCGTGCTGCCATTCGGCAGGACCCGAATTTTGCCCCGGCGCGCAATAATCTGGGGGTCATCCTGTTTGAGACAGGACGCACGAAACAGGCTCGTCAGGAATTTGAGCGCGCTTATGCCCTGTCTGACGGTGATCAGAACCGTGTCTCGGTCAACCTTGGCATCGCCGAAATGGCATTACAGCAAGATGAAGGCGCGACCGCAGTACCGCCTGAACCTGAATTCGACCTTATGCCTGCTGGTAGCGGTTTGTATCAGTTGGGCCGCCAAAAAGAGGATGGTTCATGAAAACGTTGACCATGATAATCAGCGTTGCCTGCATTCTGGTGGCCTGCGCCCCCCGATTGGACGAGGGCGAGACCGGGAAAGCGGATGAAGTTGCCGGTGTTCTGGACGCTGTGGATTTGAATGACCTGATGTTGACGGTTTCTGACCCCGACGAAGCAGTAAATTATTTTGCTGATGCAACATCCCGCCACCCTGAACGTCTGGACCTAAAACGTAGTTATGCATTGTCATTGGCACGGGCTGGCAAGTTTCTAACGGCGGCGCGGGTGTTTGAGGAACTGTCGACAACCGAAGTCGCGGATGATGTGTTGCGTGTTGAGTATGCACATACCCTCGCGCGCTTAGACCGTTGGGCAGAGGCGAACGTGCATATGAGCCTCGTTTCAGCGGGTTATGAGAATGCACGGCGCTATCTGATCGTTGGTATGCTTGCTGATAATGCCGGCGATTGGGGGCGTTCAGATCGTGCTTATGAGCGGGCACAGTTGTTGAGCGCCAACCCTGCATCGGTGTTGAACAACTGGGGAGTTTCGCGACTGTCACGTGGTGATTATGTGAATGCCCGCCGCACGTTTGAGGAGGCGATTGCCTATGACCCGAACCTGTTCAATGCAAAGAATAACCTAGCCGTTAGCCGCGCATTGGAGGGTGAATACCGCCTGCCGGTCGTGACGGTGAGCGAGGAAGAGCGCGCCATTCTACTGCATAATATCGGTGTGATTGCGTTGCGTCGCGGCGATGTTACGGCGGCAAAGGGGTTGTTTACCTTGGCAGTTGAGGCGCACCCGCGCCACTATGCTGCTGCTGCCGGAAAACTGGCGGCACTTGAATCAGAAGTCGCGGAGTAGGGCAGGCCATGATCGAAGATTATACGCTGATTGGATTTGGCCTTGCTGTCATTTTTGGTTTGATCTTCGCGATTAGCGATCTGAAAACCATGACCATTCCGAACAAGCTGACCGCTGCTTGTTTTGTGGTCATCATGGCTGCCAACCTGATTTTCCTGCCCTTTGATGAAGTGGTGTGGCGGTTTGCTGGCGCTGTCATTGTGATGGCCGTTGGCGTTTCATTGTACTTTTTGAAGGCCGGGCTTGGTGGGGGAGACGTTAAGGCAGCAGCGGCCCTGGCACCGTTGGTTACTTCGGTCGATGCGGGTGTCTCGCTTATCCTGCTGTCCCTGAACGGCCTTATCGTAACCGCCGTGATCTTCGTTGCACGCCGACTGCGCAGCAATCCTGACAGCGGTTGGGCGGTTTGGGGTGCGCGTGGGCGCATTCCTTATGGCCTGGTTTTGGGTTTAGCCGCTATTCAATACACTGGGCTGTTGGCCCTGCTTTCCAGATAGACGCGCGATGCAGAGCACCCCTCCTCCTCCGCCACGTTCGTTGGCTGAAACCGGGCTTGGTGAGCGGTTTCTTTTGGATCTGCTGCTGAAAAACATGTTGCGTCTTGGCCATCAGACAGTTTCGGAAATGTCCGGAACGCTGAAGGTGGTCAACCAGGTGACAGAGGACCTGATTGCGGTTGGCCGGGAAGCGAAACTGATCCAAACCCTTGGCGCGCTTGGGGCCGCGCTAACCGCCGAATTGCGTTATGAAATGACCGATGCGGGCCGAGCATGGGCGTTTGATGCATTGACCCAATGCGAATATATTGGGGCTGCGCCGGTCCCTTTGGAACAGTTCATTGAGCAAGTTGGCCGTCAGTCCATCCGGCGAGAAGTTATTGGCCGCGGCGCATTGGAAAAGGTGCTTCATGGTCTGATTTTGCCCAGTGAAGTGTCTGATGCTGTAGGCCCGGCGGCAAACTCTGCATCCTCCATGTTGCTGTATGGCCCGCCGGGGAATGGGAAATCTTCGATTGCCAATGCCATTTGCGCTGCTTTTGAAGATTCGATCTATGTACCCGAGGCGATTGAGGTGGATCGTCAGATCATCACTGTGTTTGATGCAACTGTGCATCGACTGGTGGACGGTGACGAGGGAACTAGCGGCCTGCGAGCCAAAACCAGCTATGATTTGCGGTATCGGATATGCCAGCGCCCGGTGGTGATCACGGGTGGTGAGTTGACCATTGGGATGCTGGATTTGGCATTTACCCCATCCAGCCACATCTATGAGGCACCGTTGCAGTTAAAAGCAGCAGGCGGTGTATTTGTTATTGATGACTTTGGTCGCCAGAGGGAACAGCCGCAGGCGTTGATCAACCGTTGGATCATTCCGCTGGAAAGTGGGCATGATTATCTGATGCTGAACTCTGGTCGGAAATTTGAGGCGCCATTCGATACGTTGGTGATTTTTTCGACCAATATTCCGCCGAAACAACTGGTTGATGATGCAGCGTTGCGTCGTATTCGCCACAAAATCGAAATTGGGCGCCCGACGCGGGATATGTTTATCCGCATTTTTGTTGAGGCCTGCCGAAGGCGCAAAATTGCCCTGAACGAAGACATTCTCGCCTTTATCGTCAGTGATCTATATGTGGCCGAAAAGAAGCCCTATGCAGCGTTTCAGGCAGAGTTTTTGCTGGATCAGATTACCTCGATTTGCGCCTATGAGGGGATTCCCCCGCAGCTAAATGCCCACTTTTTACGCCGGGCATGGCGGAATCTGTTCACATCCGCCTGACAACACCGCCGGATTCTGATGGATTGTGCGTTCAATACTCGGAATCCTGTCTGATAATCGTTACATATCAGTTCAGGTTAAATGGCGGATAGACTATGCGATTTCGGCTTCGGTTTTTAATTGGAATAATTCTGCTCGCGGGCGGGGTTGGTGCCGGTGCGTTTGGCGTTTATCTGTTTGCTGAAAGTAAACGCGGTGCAGGCGGTAGTTTTGCACGGGGTGGTGGGCCTAGTGAACGGGTCTTTGCGGTCGAGGCTGGAACGATCACACCATCGACAATTCGCCCTGAAATTACGGCATATGGTGAAATTCGTAGCTGGCGAACGCTGGAGTTACGGGCCGCAAATGCGGGGTCGCTTGTTGAACTAACCGATAGTTTTCGTGACGGCGCGGAGGTTGCCGAAGATGAACTGCTATTCCGCATCAATCCGGACGACTATCAGTCTCGGTTACAGGATGCGACGGCAGCGGTTGAAGAGGCTGAGGCCGACTTGACGGAAGCAGAGCAAGCCTTTGAAGTTGCGAAGCAGGAAACGAAAGCGGCTGAAACGCAAAAGAACCTGCGCCAATCAGCGCTAAAGCGTCAGCAGGATTTGTTGAAACGCGGGGTGGCGACAGCGGCGGTTGTTGAGGAAGCGGAGCTTGCCTTTGCCTCAGCCGAGCAAACAATGGCTGGCCGGGCGCAATCAGAACTGGCCGCGCAGATAAAGATTGATCGCACACGGCTAAAGTTAAAACGCGCTGAGATTTCGTTGACTGAAGCGGAACGGCAGCTTGAAAAAACTGAGCATAGGGCACCGTTTCGCGGGCTTTTATCTGATGTCACCGCTGTACTTGGTGGCTTGGCGTCTCAAAATGAAAAGCTTGGTGTGCTGATCGACCCGACGGCGTTGGAAGCTGCTTTTCGGGTAACAAACGCTCAGTTTGCGCGTTTGTTGGATGAAGATGGGGCGCTAAAGTTGACGCCCTTGACCGTGACTTTGGCATTGGATGATCAGCCTCTTATCGCGCCGGGTCGAATTGATCGTGCCGATGCTGTTATTGCGGCAGGGGAAACCGGGCGGCTGGTGTTTGCCAAGCTGGATTTGCCGCCGACGACAATCTTGCGGACCGGTGATTTTGTGACCGTTAGAATTGTGGAACCGGCACTGGATAACGTTGCACTGCTGCCGTCCTCAGCCGTGACCGAGCAGGGAGATCTGCTGATCATTGATAATGAACTTCGCCTTTCGGAACTGCGGGTGCGGATATTGCGCCGTACTGGAGATGACGTGATCGTTGCCGATGCCCCGGAAGGTGCTAGGTACGTAACAGAACGGGCACCCCAGCTTGGCAAAGGCGTGTTGGTCAAGGTTATCAACGATTCAGTCGCCCAGGCTGACGAACCTGAGCCTGCCTTGGTAAGCCTGACACCTGCACATGCGGCAAAGCTGATTGAGTTCGTTGAAAACAATGACCGGATGGCAGCGGGTGCGAAGCAAAAGATTCTAACATTGTTGGAGCAAGGTAAAGCACCGCAGCGGTTTCTTGATCGCATCGGCAGCACCTTATGAAAACGGGCAAAGGCATCTTTGGTTACTTTGTTCAGCATCGGACGGCTGCAAACCTGATCTTGTTATTGATGATGGTTGGCGGGTTCTTCGCGTCTCAGCATCTGCGCAGCCAGTTTTTTCCTGACAGTGTGCGGGAAAGCGTCACCATATCGGTGGCATGGCCGGGTGCAGGACCCGAAGATGTCGACAGCGCCGTTGTTGGGGTTATCGAGCCACGTCTGCTGACCGTGGAAGGGGTCGATGGGGTAAGTTCCATCGCCCGCGAAGGGTCTGCGCGCATTACCATTGGTTTCGAAGATAATTGGGATATGGGCCGCGCCACCGACGAGGTGAAAGCTGTCGTTGATGCCGTAACGACTTTGCCAGACAGCGCCGAGGACCCCATCGTAAAACGTGGTGCGTTTCGTGATCGTATCACTGATGTTGTGATTTATGGACCGACGGATGTTGCCCAGCTCACCCGTTTTGCCACCGAATTTCAGAACATATTGTTCCAAAATGGAATCACGCGAACCCAGTTGCGCGGTGTTGCTGACCCGGTGATCCGCGTTGCTGCGCCAGAGGCTGCTTTGGTGCAATATGATATTGCGCTGTCTGATATTTCCACGGCAATCAACCGTGGTACAGAAACCAGCCCAGCCGGTGATGTTGGCGGTGGTTCCACGCGTATTCGCACGGGGTCCGAACGACGCAGCGCCGAGGAAATCGGTAACATCCCGGTACGTGTCGACGCTGACGGCACGCGTCTTTTTGTGCGTGATGTGGCGGATATTACCGTTGAGGGGGCTGAAAAGGGATTTGCCTATTATTGGGGTGATGAACCTGCGGTGACGGTCAGCGTTGACCGTTCGGCCACTGGCGACAGCATCGAGATTCAGCACCGGGTTGAGAAACTGGCGGAACGCTTTGAGGAAACGCTGCCTGATGGTGTTGGTGTTCAACTAACCCGAACACGTGCGCAGGCGATCTCTGACCGATTGGATATTCTGAAATCCAATGGGCTGATCGGGCTTGGTCTGGTCGTCGCGTTTTTGTTCCTGTTCCTATCTGCAAGGACCGCCTTTTGGGTGGCTGCGGGCATTCCAGCAGCGATGGCGGCGACTTTGACGTTGATGTGGATGACGGGTTTGACCATCAACATGGTGTCTTTGTTCGCGCTGATTCTATGCCTCGGCATCGTCGTGGATGATGCGATTGTTGTAGGGGAGCACGCAGATTTCCTTGCCGCCAAAGGATATTCACCGGGCGAAGCGGCAGAGATGGCAGCGCGGCGCATGGCCCAACCGGTTTTTGCAGCATCTTTGACCACCATCATTGCCTTTGGTGGCATGGTTTTCATTGGCGGGCGGTTTGGCACCCTGATCATTGATATTCCGCTGACGGTGATTGCTGTGATGGCTGCATCGTTGTTGGAATGCTTTGTGATCCTGCCTGCGCATATGAAGCATGCTTTGGCGGCCAAAAAGAAGGCTCGGTTCTATGATTGGCCAAGCAGAATATTTGACCGCGGGTTCCGATGGTTTCGCGATACGCTGTTCCGACCACTGGTCGGCGTGTTGGTGCATGCGCGTTATTTGATCATCGGCCTGTCCGTGTTGATCCTGCTGTGGACGGCGACTTTGTTCACCAGCGGCGAAGTGCGATGGCGGTTTTTTGATGCGCCTGAACGTGGAACGGTCGATGCCAATATCGCGATGCTGCCGGGGGCAACACGCGAAGATACCCGCCGGCAATTGCGTGAAATGCAAGCGGCCCTAGCGCGGGTTGATGAAGCGTTTACCGAGAAATACGGCGTTGCACCGGTGGAATATGCCATCGCCCAAATCGGCGGTAATGCCGGTTGGCGTGGGTTGGCGGGGTCCGATGCCAAAGACCGGGATTTGCTGGGTGCTTTGGCTGTTACGCTGATTGACCCTGATCTGCGCACCTATACGCAGCGTGAGTTTATTCGTGCATGGCGGGATGAAGTTAAACGCCTGCCGAAACTGGAAACATTGGCCATGTTTGGTGGCAGGTCCGGGCCGGGCGGTGATGCCATTGATGTTAAGCTGATTGGGTCCAGCCCGCAGGTGCTGAAAGACGCCGCCGAGGCGATGAAGCTGTCTCTGTCAGCCTATTCTGAAGTGTCGGCGCTGGAGGATACGCTGGCCTATGACAAGGCGGAGCTGTTGCTGACACTGACGCCTCGAGGAGAGGCGCTGGGCCTGTCCGCTGACAGCATTGGCCGCGAATTACGTGATCGTCTGTCTGGCATTGAGGCGGCTGAGTTCTTAGTGAACTCTCGCAATGCAAAGGTCATCGTGTCACTGCCAGAGAATGACTTGACCGCCGATTATCTGGAGCGTGCATTGGTGCGAACGCCAGAGGGTGGTTATGCGGCTCTTTCTGAAGTGGTTGAGCTGGAGGATCGGTTTGGATTTGCCGCAATTCGCCGAGAAGATGGTTTCCCGGTCATTCGAGTTTCAGGCGACATAGCCGAGGAAAACCCTGTTGCGGCTGATGAGGTTTCGCGGGCGCTGCGTGATGAAATCATCCCCGATATTGTCAGCCGCTTTGACATTCAGACCGAGATTGCCGGATTGGCACAACAAGAGGATGAATTTCTTACTGATGCGACCACAGGGTTCATATTCTGTGTGATTGCCATCTATCTTGTGATGGCATGGGTATTTGCTTCATGGACCCGGCCATTGGTGATTGTTCTGATGATTCCCTTTGGCGTTGTTGGGGCAACTTGGGGACATTATTGGTTTGGCATACCGCTGACCATGTTCTCCATAGTCGGGTTGATCGGCATGGCAGGCATAATCGTGAATGACAGTATCGTTTTGGTCACGACGATTGATGAATATGCGGAGCGTCGAGCGTTGTTTCCTGCGTTGATCCAAGCGGTCACGGACAGGCTGCGCCCGGTTTTGCTGACAACACTAACGACTGTGGCTGGACTTGCGCCTTTGCTATACGAAACAAGTCGACAGGCGCAGTTTTTGAAACCCACCGTTGTCACCCTGGCATTTGGGCTTTCGTTTGGTTTGGTTCTGGTATTGCTGGTTACGCCCGCGCTGGTCGCTGTGCAGCATGATATTGGCAGGCTGACCCGTGCGACACGGCGGGGGTTGCCTGTGTTGGCCCGGAAACGGCGTCGCGTTCGTGCGCAGCGATAACTCGTGAAACTTTGACCTGAGGGTTCCATGCCAATTATTCTAGCAATCATCACTGCAATCGCCGCTGGTTTCATCGCTAGCAAGCTGATGAAAGTGCAGCTCAGTATTCTGGAAACGATTGCAGTTGGTCTGCTTGGGGTGGTTGCGGCAGCGGTGTTTTCGCGCATTTTGATCGCAATTTCCGGGGTTGGCTTTACGCTGGTTCTGGCAGTCGCGGGTGCCGTTTTGGTCATTTGGCTGTATCTGAAATGGCGCGGCAAGAGCATTGGCAAGGATGAATAGCCGCATTTTGCGCGTTACCCCTTGACCTGACGCGCAGACAGGGGTTCAAACCCGCGAACGCGCGCGCATGTGACGAACCTCAGGAGCCTTTGATGACCGACCAGAAGAATATGATCTTGGCAGCTGTGCTTAGCCTGATCGTGATCATCGGCTGGGGCCAGTTTTTTGCACCGGAGCCACCTGTACAGGAACCTGTGGAAAGTGCAGTTGATGCTGGCACCGATGGCGTGGCAACGGCCAGTGTAACTGGTGGCGGCGTTGATGAGACTGTTGAGCCTGTCGAACAAGCGACCGAGGCGCTGCGGATTGCCATCGAAACGACAACTCTGTCAGGCAGCCTGTCTACACGTGGCGGTCGTTTTGATGACCTGCACCTGACAGATTATCGCGTATCACTGGACCCGGCGTCGGACACGGTTATTCAGTTGTCCCCAACCAATTCAAAAACCCCATACTATGTCATCTGGGGTTGGCTGGACCGGACCCGCACAGGCATTAAGGCACCAACGGCCTCTACGATCTGGACTGTTGAAGCTGGTGAAAAGCTGACCCCTGAGACACCGATCACGCTGGCCTGGGACAATGGCAATGGTCTTGTATTCCGTCGTCATGTTTCGGTTGATGAAAAGTTCATGTTCTCTATCCGTCAGTCAGTGGAAAACAAAACTGATGGCGCGGTAGAGCTTGCGCCCTATAGCTATATCGCGCGTCGCACGCTGCCAGAGCTTGAAAACTTTTTTATCCTTCATGAAGGCGCGATTGGTGCCTTTAATGGCGCGTCTCACGATCGTAGCTATGGCGATTTCGAAGACCTGACGCCGGATGAAAATGGCCGCATGGTTGAGGCGTTCAGGGTTGATGGCGGCGGATACCTTGGGTTCACCGACAAATACTGGATGACGACACTGATCGCGACCGGCGAGAATTTTGCAGCGCGTTACAAATTCCGCGGCAGCGAAGCTAACCCTGAGTACCGGACTGAACTGGTTGCACCGAACGTAACGATTGAACCGGGCGCAACTGCATCATTCGAAAGCAACCTGTTCTCTGGTGCCAAAGAATTCGACACCTTGGCCGCCTATCAGGATGAAATGGGTATTGATCGGTTTGAAGAGTCGATTGATTGGGGCTGGTTCTATTTCCTGACCAAGCCGATCTTTAAGCTGCTGTTGTGGGTCAAAGGTTTCATCGGCAATATGGGCTGGTCGATCATCGTGCTGACGCTGATCATCAAGGCGGCTTTGTTCCCGCTTGCCTATAAATCCTATGTCTCCATGTCCAAGATGAAAAAGCTTCAGCCTGAGATGGAGAAAATCAAGGAACGTGTTGGCGACGACCGCCAGAAGATGCAGCAGGAAATGATGGCGCTGTATAAGCGTGAGAAGGCCAACCCGGCTGCGGGTTGTTTGCCAATCCTGTTGCAGATCCCGATCTTTTTCTCTCTCTATAAAGTGCTGTTCGTAACCATTGAGATGCGCCAGGCACCGTTTATGTGGTGGATCGAAGATTTGGCCGCTGCTGATCCAACCTCGTTCATGAACCTGTTTGGTTTGATGCCTTGGAATGCGCCTGACCCAAACTCATTTGTCGCCATCTTCTCCATCGGTGTGTTCCCGATTTTGATGGGTGTCACCATGTGGATGCAGCAAAAGCTGAACCCAACGCCAACTGACAAAATGCAGGCTCAGATTTTCGCGATCATGCCGTGGGCGTTTATGTTCATGTTGGGCCGCTTTGCCAGTGGTTTGGTTATTTACTGGTGTGCCAACAACATTCTGACCTTTGCGCAGCAGTACTCGATCATGCGTAGTCAGGGTGTCGATGTGGACTTTTTCGGCAATATCAAGAAAAGCTTCCAACGCAGTAAAAAGTCTTGATGTCAGCCGTGTTGCGCTAAGCGCTTGCGCCGGAGCGTGACCCGTTTTAGGGGGCCATTGTGCCAACGCTCAAACATATTTGCCGTCATCCGGTCAAAAGCCTCGGGGAAGAGGCGCTTGACCGGATTGCTGTCACCGCCGGGGCGCACCTGCCTTGGGATCGGCGCTGGGCCATTGCGCATGGCAGGTCAGAGCATGATTTTGAAGCTGAAGAATATGTGCGTAGCCGGTCATATGTGATTCAAACTACGACGCCTGCCCTATCCCAGACGCAAATCTCGTTTGATGAACGCTCTGGCATTTTGGGTCTTTCCCATCCTGTTTTGGGCGAACTCAACGTTAACCCAGTGACAGAATCGGACAGGCTGACAGATTGGATTGCGCCGATTGCCGACCCTGCAGGGCCACCGCCCTATCGGCTGGCGGAGCGACGGGGGGCCGGGATGACCGATTTCCCCGACACGCATATTTCAATCGGGTCGCTATCATCCCTGCGGGCGCTGGAACAGATGGCTGGCTGTAAGCTGGACCTGATCCGGTTTCGCATGAATTTCTGGGTCGATGGGTTTGCGCCGTGGGAAGAGCTGGACTGGATTGATGATGAAATCACGGTTGGTGGTGTTCAGTTAAAGGTACTGGACCCGGTAAAACGGTGCACCGCCACCCATGCCAACCCCGCAACCGGCACAACGGATATTGCTGTCACACGGCTATTATATGATCGGTTTCAGCATATGAATTTTGGTATTTACGCGACGGCACTGACCAGTGGTGAAGTGAACGTCGGAGACGAGGTTATCGCATCATGAAAATGAAATTCACATTGGCCGAACCGCCAGAAGATGCAGAACCGGGTCGCCGCCTGTTCGCCGGGAAGTGCGACTTTCTGAAGGGCGTCGTATCAATGGATGGTTTGCCACCGGGCGACCGACCAGAGGTATGCTTTGCTGGCCGTTCGAACGTCGGCAAATCCAGTTTGATTAACGCGCTGACCGGCCGCAATGGCCTCGCGCGTGCCTCAAACACGCCGGGCCGGACGCAAGAGATTAACTTCTTTGATCTGAACGAAGCACTGTGGCTGGTTGACCTGCCCGGCTATGGCTTTGCCCAGGCACCGGTGGATGTTGTTGCTCGCTGGCAGGACCTGTTGAAGAAATACCTGACAGGCCGTCCGAACCTGCGTCGCGCATTCGTGCTGATCGACAGCCGCCATGGCGTGAAAGCCGTGGACCATGAGATCATGTCACTGCTGGATGTTGCAGCAGTTAGTTTTCAGGTCGTGCTGACCAAAACCGACAAGCCCAAAAAAGGCGCGTTGGAAAAGGTTATTGAGGGCCTTTCAGTCGATCTGGCAAAGCACCCGGCAAGCTATCCTGAGATCATCGTAACAAGCTCCGAAAAAAACGAGGGCATGGCCACGTTGCGGTCTGAGATTGAAAAGCTGTGCGCCTATTAGCGGCGGTGTTGTCAGGGGCGCGGGTTTGAAACCCTCGCCTGCGACGCTGATCGATTTGACCCGATTGGTTGATGCGGCGCATAAGAAGCCGTGACCGTAGCCAACCGCCGATTACGATAGAGAACCCATGCTAAAGACCCGAATCATCCCTTGTCTTGATGTTAAAGACGGACGAGTCGTCAAAGGTGTCAATTTCGTTGATCTGATCGACGCGGGCGACCCTGTAGAGCAAGCGAAGGTCTATGATGCAGCTGGCGCTGATGAGTTGTGTTTCCTAGACATCACTGCTTCGTCAGATAATCGTGGGACCATTCTGGACGTTGCACGCAGAACCGCTGAGCAGTGTTTTATGCCGCTGACCATCGGTGGTGGCGTTCGCAATGTCGATAATATTCGCGATCTGCTGCTGGCTGGTGCTGATAAAGTATCCATAAATACTGCGGCGGTATTCGATCCTGACTTTGTTGCCCGCGCCGCCGAAAAATTTGGCAGCCAGTGCATCACCGTGGCCATTGATGCAAAAACCACAGCACCGGGAAAATGGGAGATTTTCACCCACGGCGGGCGGCGCGAAACCGGCATTGATGCGGTAGTGTTCGCGCAATTGATGGAAGCCAAGGGCGCAGGAGAGATCCTGTTAACCTCTATGGACCGGGATGGCACCAAGGTTGGCTTTAACCTACCTCTGACGCGCGCTGTTTCTGATGCAGTGGGTATCCCTGTTATCGCATCCGGCGGTGTCGGAGATTTGGATCACCTTGTTGCCGGTGTGACCGAGGGCCATGCGTCGGCGGTTTTGGCCGCGTCGATTTTCCATTTCGGCACCTATACGATCAGTGAGGCAAAGAAGCATATGGCCGCTGCTGGTGTGCCAGTGCGGCTGTGATGAGTGAGGTTATGATGAGCGACGTGTTGAACCAACTACAGGCCACCATCGAAGCACGCCGTGGGCAGGACGTAACGCAATCTCATACGGCGGCAATGTTGGCCAAAGGCCCGCAGAAGTGCGCCCAGAAGTTTGGCGAAGAAGCCGTTGAAGCGGTAATCGCGGCGGCAATCGGCGACCGGAAAGAACTTATTTCTGAGGGTGCGGATACTCTTTACCATTTCTTAGTGATGCTATCTGCGTCTAATGTAGAATTGGACGAGGTTCTTGCCGAGTTACAGCGAAGACGTGGGGTATCTGGCATCGCTGAAAAGGCATCTCGCACAAAATAGCGTCGGGCCAAGCGTAGTAGTGGCCTGTTGGGAGTATGCATGAGTTTGCAGATCTATGTCATCAACAGGTCGGTCGATACAGATCGGTTAGCGCAGTTCAGCAACGCGGCTGAAAAGCTGGAGCTTACCTATACTCGCATCAATGCATTCGATGGTCACAGGCCGGATGCGCCCTGGTTTCTGTATCGTGATCTTATTGGCGATCAGTTTTGGGGTGAGGAAGAGGCCAAGCCCGGTGCCCTGGCCTGTTACATCAGCCATATCGCAGCATGGCAACGGGTTGTTGCTGACAATCTGGAAATGGCGCTGATCTGTGAGGATGATACGATCCTGCGCAATCGCTTAACCGAATTGCGTGCCGATGCGCGGCGCAATGAAGGTTTTGACGTCATTTTTGCCAACGAACGAATGGTTAGCTGGCGGGATAAGGTTGCGCGGAAAGGCGATAAAAAACTTGTCCCAGCGGGGAAAGTTGTTGAGCGCATGGTGGAACAAGGTGCCTCGCTTGGTGCTGACGGTCTGGCTCGTGCGCCGGGTGCTGATGCCTATTTGATCAGCCGAAAAGGCGCTGAGAAGCTGCTGCAGGCGGTTAAGGCGCAGAAAATCTGTGCCGGTGTTGATTGGGCGATGCTGGGGCGGGGGCTAAGCGCAGATATTGGCTCCATCACGAACATTCCCGAAGTGAATTGGTTGTCTGAGAATAGTGAGCCTGACAATGAATTTGTCGCTCTGATCGCTAAGACTGCAGTTTCGGACCAATTAGGTGGAACCACAGGTGGAAGCGTCCTTGATCATTCGACGAAATATTCGATTAACGAATTGAAAAACCGCTCGTTCGTGTCGGTTGAGGGGGATGGGCAAGAAACTGGCAGCCATGCCATGTTCTTTCCTCAAGGTGCAGATGACGACCCTGTTTTTCAGGCGCTGCGCGATGGCCGGGTCTACGAAGCCCCAGCGTTGGAAATGATGAAGCGATGGATGCCCGCCGGCGGCGTTTTTGTTGATATTGGTGCCCATACGGGCCTGCATTCAGTGTTTATGCTGCGGTATGGCGGCGCGAAGCTGGCCGTGCCGATTGAATGTAATCGGCGTATAACGGATTCTCTGACGACTACGTTCGAAGCCAATCACCTGTCAGATCGTGTTGACCTGAGCAATTTGGGATTTGGGGCATGGAGCGACCGGGGGCGAAAAGAGCAGATTGGCCCCAAACGCAACCCGTTTGAAGCGCGCCTTCGCGAAGGGTTTGTTGAGGATGTCCGCGTTCGCCCCGGCCATAGCCTGTTGCGCGAGCATAAACCCGACCTAATCAAGATTGATGTTAATGGTGAAGAACGGGAGGTGCTGAAGGGGCTGCGCCGGGTCATCAAAAAACTGAACCCGCTGATCGCATTGGATTTAACCCGACCAAAATCTGCCAAGTCACTGCCGCTTTTGGAACGACTACATTACGAAGAAGTGGAGAGCGCTAACTGGCGAGAGGCGGAGGAAGATAAGACGTTCTCAATCTTCCGCCACACGTCTCAGCTGAATTAGTCTCGATGTGATGTGACACCGCCCCCGTCCCAGAGAACTGGAATGGGGGCGGCGCATCTCTTGAAGGAGATGATGGTTGTCCATTTTGATGGTGGTGCAAACCAAGACCATCGAGCCAAGGAAACCACGATTTTGAGTATCCGCTGCTTGGGTGCCACCCCCCGTCTTTCAGGCTGTAGGGCTTTAGCGCGAAGAATCAGGATATGAACATGCAGTATGACACCGGTAAACATTGCG
>JBMYPG010000013.1:0-43900 GCA_049600095.1 Pikeienuella sp.
CCGGACCACAGACGTGACCGGCACTTGTGAACTGCCAGCAGGCACTGAAATGGTGATGCCAGGCGACAACGTGAAAATGGAAGTCACCCTGATTGCCCCAATCGCAATGGAAGAGCGCCTGCGCTTCGCCATCCGCGAAGGCGGCCGCACCGTAGGTGCCGGCGTCGTCGGATCAATCATCGAGTAATTCGCTTCGGCGAGCCAGTCTCGGCAAGCCGATGGAGAAATAGAAAAGGCCCGGAGCAATCCGGGCCTTTTTTCTTGCCAACACAACAAGTGTGAACCACTGGATCGCGTATCAAACCCCACCATCTTTGGTCGCCAAATACCTCCGCCGGAGGCATCCGCCCATAGGGCGGACAAACCAAAGAACCAACAAGTGGCTACGCTCACTCCTCGCGTAGCGCCTTGTTGAAATAGTCGGTCAACGGTTTCACGAAATAGCTGAATGGCGTGCGGGTGTTGGTCTGGATGTAGGCCTCTACTGGCATACCAGCGACCAGTTCGACATCGCCCAGCGCCTTCAGGCCTTCCTTGGTAAAGGTGAGCTGAGCGGTGTAATAGGACGCGCCGGTGTTTTCATCCTGAAATACATCAGGCGATATCTTTTCAACCTTGCCTGCAACATCCGGCGTTGTCCGTGCTGAAAAGGCAGAGAAGCGCAACCGCGCCTCTTGCCCCGGATAGACCTGATCGACGTTATTGGCTTGAATTTTGGTTTCAATCACCAGCTTCACATCAGATGGGACGACATAGAGAATAGGCTCAGCCGCACGAACAACACTGCGTAGGGCATGTACCGTTAGACCGATCACCACACCGGGGCGCGGTGCACGAATTTCCAACTGATCCAAGGTTTCCAACAAACTGCTGCGACGTTCGCGCAATTCACTTTCGTTAACTTCAAGATCACGCAACTGGCTGATTGCCTCTTCAACACGCGTGGACCTTGCGCCGATAATCTGAATCTCAATCTCAGAAATCTGCCCCTTGAGGCGGGCAATATTCGCAACTTGGGTGCCGCGTTCGCCTTTCAGGCGCGCAGATTCACGCTCCAATGCCAAAACGCGGCCAGCCTGTGTCAGTCCCTTTTTCAACAGATCCTGCTGGACCTCCAGTTCCTGAAGGATAAAGCTGATCTGCAATTCCAGCGCTTCTTGCTGTGCACGCGAACCATCAATTTCTTCGCGGATCTGCGATTGACGCTCTCGCAACTGCTCTGTCTCGCTCCGCACTGTATCCTTGCGCGCTTGGTGAAGCCGCAGCTGACCATCGATCAATGACTGGATAGATGGATCAGAGGCTGCGCTTAGCAATTCGTCGGGAAACCCAGGCTGTGCGACGTCATCACGAACGGCCTTTAGCCGTGCGCTACGGGCCAATACTTCAAAGAATTGCCCTTCGACGATTGCCAACTCGCCGCGCAACAGTTTCCCATCCAAGCGCATTAACACATCGCCAGCCGAAACTCTGTCGCCCTCTTTCACCAATAGTTCAGTTACAACGCCGCCTTCCAAATGCTGAACAACCTGACGGTTTGTTTCGACCTTCAATTGGCCGATGGACACAACTGCGCCTGCAATATTGGCGAAGGCTGACCACCCGCCAATGCCACCAACCATCAAAACCAGCGTAAAGATGCCAAGCCAAATATGACGACCTGCGCCCCAATGTTTGGCAACTTCGCGTTTGAGTTCTTTATCAACCGCCATGTCTTACGCTCCCTTACGTGCAGGTCGAACCTGACGTGCTGGCGCTTCAGGCTTTTGCTCTTCTGCGCTGGCGGCTTGAGGTTTCGGTGCTGCCGGTTTTGGCTTTCCGGTCTTTGCCGGCGAAGCATCGGCCTGCGCCCCGGCTGCCGGCTTTACAGGCTCCACCACCGTTTGCGGGCGCGGTTGAGCGGGTTGAGGGGTCTCAACCTGCTGTGCCTGAGGCGGTCTTTGCGGTTGCACCTGTGGCTTCGCGACTGCTTTTTGGGTGGCTGGGGAAGCACTTAAACCACCACCAATCGCACCCATAGCCTGCTGCGCCCCGCCGATTTGCTGACCTTGCGGCTGAGCAGGTCTAGCCTGCTGCTGACCCTGCTGCGGCGGCCGCTGCTGCCCTTGCTGGCCTTGCGGCGGGCGCCCTTGCTGCCCCTTTTGGCCTTGCGCCAATTGCGAATAATTCGAGGTTGTTTCTTTGAGAACCTGATCCTTCGGTCCAAATGCACGTGGCTGGCCGTTTTCCAGCATCAACAACAAGTCACAAGCAGCAATCGCACTTGGCCTATGGGCCATAATGACCACAGTCCGGCCCCTGCCTTTTGCCTCTTTCAAAGCGCCGACCAACGCAGCCTCGCCCAATGCATCTAGGTTAGAGTTCGGTTCATCCAAAATCAGCAACGGCGGGTCACGGTATAGCGCGCGCGCGAGGGCAATTCGCTGCCGTTGTCCACCAGACAATCGACCGCCTGACGGGCCAGCCGGGGTGTCATATCCATTCGGCAAATTAAGGATCATATCATGCGCGCCAGCACGTTTTGCCGCGATCACCACGGCCTCTGGGTCCACATCCTCAGAAAGTCGGGCGATATTCTCAGCAACCGTTGCCTCAAACAACGCAACATCCTGTGGCAAATATCCAATATAGCTACCCAATGTATCATCTGGGAATTGATCCAGTGCGGCGCCATCCAACCGGATTTTACCGGCAGCAGGCCGCCAGATATTTGTCAGCGCACGTGCCAGCGTTGATTTACCCGCCGCACTTGGCCCGATCACGCCCAGTGCCTGTCCCGGCTCAACGACCAAACTTACATTGCGCAATGTCGGGGTCCGCTCACCCGGTGCAACGACCGAAACAGCCTGAACTTCCAAACGGCCCTTTGGCACTGGCAATTCAGTTTTTTCAGCTTGCACGGGGGTTTTGGCCAGCAGTTCTGCCAGTTTTTTCCAACCGTCCATCGCACGCTGAATATTCGGCCATTGGCCAATCGCCTGTTCAACGGGCGCAAGAGCCCGGCCCATCAAGATTGAACCGGCGATCATGACACCGGGACTGATGACTTGTTCAATCGCCAGCCCTGCACCGACGGCCAAGATCAAGGACTGCAAATAAAACCGCATCGTTTTGGAAGTTGCGGAAAACCCACCCGTGCTATCGGTCGCTTTAATATTATACTTTAGTGCCTTTTCCCGGAACTTGCGCCATTTGTTCAGCGACGAACCGCGCATACCCAGCGCCTGTACAGTTTCACCTTCGCGTCGCAAAGATTCAGAGAACGCTTCACTTTGGGCAGAGGCCATTTGGCTTTCTGCCATGGGTTTCCGCGATGCCCATTCGTTCAGCAATGTCAGCGACATCAAAAGCACACCGCCGATCAAGGCGACTGTGCCTAGTGTCCAATGGAAGTAGAAAATCATTGCCAGAAATACAGGTGCCCATGGCATATCGAACAGCGCAAAAGGCGCGGGACTCGATAGCACCTTTTGAATCGTTTCCAGATCGCGCAGGCTGGACTGCGGCCGCGTCCGTTCAATCGGCGCGACCGAGCGGCGTAAGACCGCATCGAACACACGCCGGTCTAACAATTCCTGAAACCGTGCCCCTACGCGCGCCAAAACCCGTGCACGGGCATGGTCCAATAAACCCATAAACAGGAATAGAACCGACACCAACACCAACATCGAATACAGCGTCGGGAATGAGTTAGACGCCAGCACCCTGTCATAGATGTTTAGCATAAACAGAGGGCCAGTAAGCATCAGCAGGTTCACGAACACACTGAACACGGCCACACTTATTAGCAGCCTTTTTGAGGAAAAAAGCGCGCTTCGCAGCTCTTTCCGTCCTTCGGATATGTTGAAATCACTCATCGCGGGCTCCACGTTATCCTGAGGACATTAACCAAAAACGTCTAAAGACATCTTTATATGTAGCTTTTAACACGCCTCGGCAAACCCTGTAACGCCCTAATAACCCCATCATCGAATTCACATTAATGAAATAGTCCTAGGCGGCACGCTTGCAAGACCACCTTTGTTCGGCCATGACTCGGTCGAATAGGTTTGCTAGGATAGAATCCAACAGCGATGTTGAAGGCGAAAAACGCAACATGATTAAAATGAATAAGATTTTGTGGGGTGTAGTTGGGTTCGCGTTGTCGGCTTGTGCTGGTGCGCAACAAGGTGAGGGCGAACTGATTCCCGACCCGATGGCGGATACAAATCGCTCAATCCATGAGTTTAACAAAGGTTTGGACACGGCCATCCTAAGCCCGCTGGCGGTAGCCTATGATACGGTCACGCCAAATTTGGTTCAGCATTTGGTTTCCAATGAACTTGACCACTTACGCCTGCCCGGCATTTTCCTGAACCGCGTATTGCAGGGTGAAGTGGAGGATGCCGGTATTGCCTTTGGTCGATTTGGCGTTAACACGATTGCTGGCGCAGGCGGGCTTTTGGACCCAGCGACGGAATTTGGCCTGCCTTATGAACACACAGACTTCGGCGTGACGTTGGCAGCTTGGGGTGCCGAAGAAGGCGTTTATCACGAATTGCCATTGTTTGGCCCATCGACAACCCGGCATGCTGTAGGGCGCGTTGTGAATTTCGTGGTCGACCCTGTTGGGTTGGCAACCGGCCAATTGGTCAATGGGTCTGAAGTTCTGACTGCGCTGTCTTATGCCAGAACCCCGGTTGATTTTGTGAATCAGCGCCATGAAAATGCCGACTTCATTGATCAGCTTCTGTATGAATCCGAGGATAGCTATGTCTCGGCCCGCACAACTTATATTCAAAACCGACGGCGTGTAGTTAGCGGTGGAGAGACCGATACAGATGACCTGCCTGATATTTTTGATTAACCAAGATACCGCTTAAGGGAGCTGAGCAAATGAACAGGGTTTTGCTGAACCGGCGCAGTGCGCTGTGCCTGATGACCGCCGCCATGGCGGTTCCTGCAAGTAGCGCAATTGCGCTTACCCAGTCAGATGCAGAGGAATTTGTTCGTGGCGCAGTCACCGCTTTACGCAATCTGATTGATCAAGGCGCAGAGGGTGAAGCAGGCGCTGCAAAATTCGTTGCGTTGCTGGAGGATAAGGCCGCCTTACCACAGCTCGGAAAGTTCGCGGTAGGCCGGGCTTGGCGGAGCATGTCCAGCTCTCAGAAAGAAAACTACCAAAGCGCATTTCGGTCATATGTCGCCCAAACCTATGCAAAGAGGTTTGGCGATTATGCAGGTGAGGACATCGTGGTTACCGGGTCAGTTGATGCCGGTCGCAAAGGTGTCTTGGTAAAAAGTGAGCTGGTGCGCCCGTCATCTGCGGCAATTGAAATCGAATGGCTGGTCACGGACAGGCTTGGCCCCCTCAAACTGGCCGACCTATTGTTTGAGGGCGTTTCATTATCCATCACGATGAGAGAGCTTTTTGGCTCGATGCTCGACAAACGCAATGGCGACATTGACCGCTTTATCAATGACCTTGCCGCATCGGAAGGCGCGTGAGCAAACGTCGATCTCGCCAAGCTGATAGTCAGTCTGCGGCAGAGGACGAAATCTTACTAGAAATGAGACGGCCAGCGGCGATGCGCTGGCTGCAATTGGGCATAACGCTTGTTCTAATTGCGTTGACGCTGACAATGCTTAGCCAAGCTGACAGCCAAGCGATCACAGCGACCATCGTCGCCGGGGTAATCTTCGTTCTGTTGTGCCTGCTAGCGCGCCAAATATGGCGCGCAGACGCCAATTCTATTCGGTTTGATGGAGAGCAGATTACGGATGAGGCAGGCAATTTCCTGTGCCGCATCGATCAGATTGTGAAAGTAGAGCGCGGAATGGCGATGCTAAAACCCTCTGGTGGTTTTCTGCTGGTGCTAAATACGCGCGTTGCCCCCGGCTGGACACCGGGATTGTGGTGGAGCTATGGCCACCGCATCGGCGTTGGTGGCACAACACCAACCAAAGTGGCAAAGGTGATGGCAGATGCTGTGACTCAAGCGGTCGCAGCACGACAGGACAGCTCATAGCGGCACAGGAAAATCACCTAATGTACTTCGTTAAGGTGATAAACACGGCACCTGTTCTTGATTGAATGAACCGCGAAGCGCAAAGTCGCATGGTCCGCACATTGAATTACAGGAACGCCGTATGCGCCTCGCAGAAATCTCATTCCCAGCGGAAACGCCAGCAACCGAGCCGCCGTTGATCGTTGCGCACGGCCTTTTCGGCGCGGCGCGCAACTGGCGTGCTCATGCAAAACGTATGGGCGCAGGGCGGGATGTGATCGTCGTGGACATGCGCAACCATGCCAACAGCGGCTGGGATGACCTAAATGATTACCCTGCAATGGCTGATGATCTGGCCGAAACCATTCTGGCCCATGGTGGAAAGGCTTCGGTCGTTGGGCATTCAATGGGGGGCAAGGCCGCGATGGCTTTGGCTCAAACCCACGCCCAGATGATCGACAAGTTAATTGTCGCTGATATTGCGCCTGTTGCTTATGACCACAGCCTGACGCCGCAGATTGAGGCCATGCAAAATGTCGACCTGTCACAGCTTACCCGCAAATCCGAAGTAGATGCCGCCTTAGCCAGTGAAATAGACGAACCCGCCGTCCGCGCCTTTCTGGCCCAGAGCGCCGATTTGGCGGAGGGCGCGAAACGTTGGGCCCTGAACCTGTCTGCGCTAAACGCAAATATGGACCTGATAACCGACTATCCCGGCCTGACCGGCATATTCACTGGCCCTACCTTATTTCTATATGGTGGTGCCTCTGACTACGTGCCGGAATCGTCCCATCCATTGATTAGAAAGCTGTTTCCGGCAACGGAATTTCAGGTGCTTGAGGGTGCGGGCCACTGGTTGCACGCCGAGAAACCCCGTGAATTCCTAACCGCAGTGACTACTTTTCTGTCAAAATAGAAACGTGATCAGAAGGATCGACCTATGAACCGTTGGCTTAAATACGCGATCAGAAGTATCGGCGTCGTCCTGGTCATCGTCGGCATCACCGCCGTGATATTTTGGGATCGGTTAGAGCGGCTGTATCAGGTCAACACGCTGTTTAGCGAAGAAAAGATCGTCACAAATTTCTCGGATATGCGTTCAATGTTTGAGGCTACGGATATTCATCGCGCCGGGCCCATTTTTAACTTCAAAAAAGCACCACAGCCACTGCCCGAAACATTTCAGGCAGAAATCGGATCTGAAAAAGTTACCGATTTTCTCACCCGCACGAGAACCACTTCGCTGCTGGTCATCCGGGATGACAAAATTACTTATGAGGAATACTTCCTCGACACAAAACCCAGCGATCTGCGCGTTTCTTGGTCCATCGCCAAATCCTATCTTTCTACATTGGTCGGCATTGCGCTGCATGATGGAGCCATTGAAAATCTCGATGACCCCGTGGTGAAATATGCGCCGCTTTTGAAGGGATCAGCCTACGAGACAGCGACGATCCGCAATGTCGCCACTATGTCCAGCGGGGTGAAATTTAACGAAGATTACCTCGACTACGACTCTGACATTAACCGCATGGGCCGGGCGCTGGCATTGGGCAGCAGTTTGGACCAATTCGCAGCCGATTTAAAAGAAACCGTAGCCGAGCCAGGTCGAAACTGGCGCTATGTTTCCATTGATACCCACGTTCTGGGCATGGTGCTGCGTGGCGCAACGGGTCAGCCGGTTGCCGATTACATGCGAGATAAACTCTGGAACCGCATTGGGGTGGAGGCGGACGCATATTACATCACCGATAGCCATGATGCCGCCTTTGTCCTTGGCGGCCTGAACGTCCGAACCCGTGATTACGCGAAACTGGGCAGGCTGTTTTTGCGTGATGGTGAATGGGAAGGCGAACAGGTCGTGCCTGCTGAGTGGGTACGCGAAAGCACCGCCTCCGTCGCGCCGCCGGTGGCAGAGAATAATGGTGGATTTGGCTATGGCTATCAATGGTGGCAGCCACCCCGGGCGGATGATGAATTCTTTGGCATTGGCGTTTATGGTCAATACCTGTGGGTTGATCGCAAGGCTGGTGTGATCATCGTAAAAACATCCGCCAACCGCAATTTCCGTGAGAACTCTTCTCGCCCCAAAAGGGACAGCATTGCGTTGTTCCGCGCGATTTCCCGCCCCTAGCGCGAGGTTAGAAATCGCACCAAAGATCAGACAGGCCCCTTACAAAGGGGCCGATCAAAACCGCCTTTTTGCAAGAAAACACTTGCTATAATATCGCCTTAGGCCAATTTTGGTCTCATCGCGTTTAAGATGACTGCTGGATATGAGGCCAACTGGCTAGGCCAACGAAACCGAGTTTTGGCATTAGGCTGATGTCAAACCCGGCGGGTCACATCTTAGCTGTAAAGGAATATAGGGGGGGGGCTATGTTCGGGGTTTTAGGGCGCGGTGTGCTTGCCGTCGTATTCTCGCTTTTGTGCCTAGGCGCGAGCGCGCAATCCGTTATACGGGTGACACTGCAAGTACCCGAATCTCACCCAATCGGTCAAAACTGGCGCGCCTTTCAACACATCGTGGACAGGGAAACCAATGGGGATGTGCTGTTACTTATGTTCCCCTCTGGCGAGTTGTTCAAAGATAAAGAAGTGCCGCTTGCTGTCGGCATGGGCCTGGTCGACGCGGGGTCTTCCCTTATCGGTAGTTACTCAGATGACGTACCAGCGGTTGACGTCATGGGCTTGCCTTTTCTGTTTGAAAGCCCCGACCATTTAGCCCGCGCCGCGGCCCCCGGTTCTGAGGTACGGCGACTATTGGATGCAGAAATTCTGAAATCCACGGGCGCGCGGGTGTTATGGTGGCAGGCGAACGGGCGGAATGTTTACATTTCCCGCTACGGCCCCATTCGTTGGCCAGATGATATGGCAGGAATGCGGGTTCGCACCTATGACCGTTTGCATCACCCCACCGTCCGCGCGTTAGGCGGCGGCGCGATGTTAACTACAGAGCGACAGCAATACGGCGTCTTTCAACAGCAGGATGTTGAGGTGGGAATGACTGCCGCCACGACTGTTCTGTCTGAGCGTTTATATGAAGTTACTGATCATCTGACGGTTAGCTATGACAGTGCCATGGAGTATGTCGCTGTAATAAACGACGAGTATTTCCAATCCCTCCCACCTGCACACCAGACAGCGATCATCCTGGCAGGTAAAACCGTTGAGGCTCAGCTTAGGCAGGAAACAACCCAAGCAGAAGAGGAAGCCGTCTCGGCGCTTAGGTCAAAAATGCAGGTAATCGACCTAACCCCGGCAGAAAGGGACGAGTGGCGAAGGGCCACATCAAGCACCGCCCTCGCCCATATTAAAAAAAGGGGTTCTCTGGCCCGAAAACTATATGAGACTATTCGCCAGAATTAGCGGGGATAAAGCGCTTTTTCAAAGCGCGATAGAATGAGTATTTATACGATAAAGAACACAGGAAAGAAGCTCCCATCTTTATCGCATAAATACTCATAAAATCACCATCTCTACCCCGCCAAACCCCGTTGCTTTAGCAATGCATCAACAGCGGGCATCCGCCCACGAAAGGCAATGTAAGCTGCCTCAGGTTTTTGCCGGCCACCTGCGCTATAAATCGCGCTTTCCAACCGTTTCGCCGTTTCTGCATCGAACGGGTCACCAGCCTCCGTGAATGCTTCATAAGCATCAGCGTCCATCACCTCTGACCACATATAGCTGTAATATCCGGCGGAATATCCGTCGCCCGAAAAGACATGTGCGAAATGCGGGCTGCGGTGGCGCATGACGATTTCATCGGGCATATCGATGCCGTCCAGCACCTGTTTTTCGAAAGTGCTTAGGTCAAAACCTTCGCCATTCTCCAGCAAATGCATTTCCAAATCGACCAGGGCCGAGGCCGTATATTCGACCGAGGCAAACCCCTGCCCAAATGTCTCTGCACCCAGCACCCGGTCAATCAGATCATCGGGCATCGGCGCGCCTGTTTGATAATGTTTCGCGAACTTAGCCAAAACCTGTTTTTCACCCAGCCAATGTTCAAACAACTGGCTTGGAAGCTCAACAAAATCACGGGCAACCGAAGTACCGGAGATTGACCCGTAGGTTACATCCGACAGCATCCCGTGCAGCGCATGGCCAAACTCATGGAACAGCGTGCGCGCATCGTCAAAGGTTAACAGGTTCGCACCCTCGCCTTTTGCAAAATTCATCGTATTGCAGATGATCGGGCGAACACGTCCGCCCAAATTGCGCTGACCGCGAAAGGCGCTCATCCAAGCGCCGGATCGTTTGGAGGCGCGGGCGAAATAATCACCAACAAACACCGCGACATGCTCGCCGACTTTCGTCACCTCCCACAACCGCGCATCGGGGTGTGGGCGTGGCGCGTCATCCATTTCACGGAATTCCAGCCCGAATAGCTGATGAGCGCAATCAAATGCGGCGTTAATCATCGCATCCAGTTCCAGATAAGGCTTCAGTTCTGCCTCATCCAAATCATGCTCTGCTTTGCGCTGTTTTTCGGCATAGAACCGCCAATCCCACGCCTGAATGGCAATATTGGTGCCTTCTTCAGCCGCCAGCGCTTGCATCGCATCGCGCTCTTCCAACGCGCGTTTGCGAGCCGGGGTCCAAACTGCCATCAGCAAATCGCGCACCCGGCCCGGCGTGCCGGCCATTTGGTTGTCCAGCTTATAGGCCGCAAAACTGTCGAACCCTAGCAGTTGCGCCCGCTCTGCCCGCAGCGCCACAGTCTCAGCCGCTAGGCCGCGGTTGTCGGTTTCATCGCGCATTTCACCGCGACTAACCCAAGCTTTCCACGCTTTTCCCCGCAAATCCCGATTGGTTGAAAACTGTAGAAACGGGCTGATTAGCGAACGCGACAGCGTCACAATATGCCCTTCAACACCACGTTCAGCCGCTGCGCCTGCCGCAGCATCGACGACAAAATCAGGCAGACCTGCCAAGGCATCCAGCCCTTCCAATGACATGTGCCAGTCGGCTTCGTCCTTTAGAATATTCTGGGTAAATGTCGCGCCCAACGTGGCCAGCCGCTGTAGGATTTCGCCCATCCGATCGCGGTCTGCGCCGGTAAGGTTGGCACCGGCGCGAATGAACCCTTCGTGCGTGAGTTCGAGAACCCGTAACGCCTCATCATCCAACCCCAGCCCATCGCGGGCCTGAAACAAGGCATCAACGCGTGCAAACAGCGCCGCGTTCATTGTGGTTTCCGACTGATGCGATGAGAGCACTGGCGCAACCCACCGCTCAACCTCCTGCAAAACGTCATTGGTATTTGCGCCAGACAGATTGAAAAACACCCGCGCCACCCGTGCCAGATCTTCCTCTGCCAGCTCTAGTGCTTCAATCGTATTGGCAAAGGTCGGCGCATCAGCATTATTTGCAATGGCGTCAATATCCGCCCGTGCGGTGATCAGCGCCGCTTCAAATGCAGGGCGATAATCTTCGGGTGCAATATCCTCAAACGGCGGGATTTCAAACGGCGTGGTCCATTCGGACAAAAGCGGGTTGGTCATACAGGCTCTCAATTCAATACGTCAGCAAGCGCAGCAGCGAACAGGTCCAAATCACGGTCCGTTCCGGCGCTAATGCGAATACAGCGGTTTTGTGGTTCAACGAATGGCATCCGGACAAAGATATTGCGTGCAATCAGCCCTTCAAGAACCGACTTGGCGTAGGCACCATCTTTTCCGCAATCAATCGCAACAAAATTGGTGGCAGAGGGTAGAACGTTTAACCCATGCGCGGCTGCGATTTCCGCAATCTTGCCCCGTGATCGCGCGACACGGGCAACATTCTCAGCCAAATATTCCTGATCAGCGAGGGCCGCTAACGCAGCGGCCTGAGCAACGCGGTTAACGCCAAAGTGATTGCGCACTTTGTTGAACGCCAATGCTAACTCAGCCTCGGCAATCGCATAACCTACCCGCATTCCGGCCATTCCGTATGCTTTTGAGAATGTGCGGAATCGAATCACGCGCGGATCATCGGCATTGATTGGCGGTGCGGCATCTTCGGGCGCAAATTCCAAATAGGCCTCATCCAAGATCATCAGTGCGTCATCCGGCACATTGTCAATCATGCCCTGAACAGTCGCCGCATCATGCCAAGTGCCCATCGGATTATCGGGGTTGGAAAAATAGATCAGGCGCGCATTTTCGCGCCGTGCCAGTTCCAACAACCCTTCGGGGCTTTCCTTATCGTCAACATAGGCTGTTTTCGCCAAACGACCGCCATAGCCGGCGACATGGAAATTGAATGTTGGATAGGCACCTTCGGATGTTGCGACGGCCACGCCCGGCTCTACAATCATTCGCGCCAGATACCCGAGCAGGCCATCAATCCCTTCGCCCACAACGATATTTTCCGGTTTGACCCCATGATGAGCGGCCAGAGCGGCCTTCAGGTCAAAATTCTCTGGGTCGCCATACATCCACGCACCAGCCGCGGCCTCTGCCATAGCAGTGATTGCACGGGGCGACGGGCCAAACACATTCTCATTCGCGCCAAGTCGGGCTGCGAAAACAGCCCCTTTTGCACGCTCCTGCGTTTCTGGCCCAACAAACGGCACAGTGGAAGGCAGGGCCTCAACAAGAGGCGTATAAACAGGTCCGGGCATGGGCCGCTCCTCAGCTTTCAAACTACACGAACCGTTAGACCGCCCTAGCCCACTGTGTGCAACCCACATTGCAGCACCGCCTCAGGCCCCCTATATGGCGGTGGGCAGGAGTATTGAGGTTATTTATGACGACGATCGTTGGCGTAGCCAAAGGCAATGACATTGTAATTGCAGGCGATGGACAGGTTAGCCTTGGCCAAACCGTAATCAAAGGCACGGCGCGCAAGGTGCGCCGCATGTCACCGGGTGGGCGCGATGTAGTAGCTGGTTTTGCCGGCTCCACCGCCGATGCCTTCACGCTGTTCGAACGGCTGGAACGCAAGCTGGAGGCCGCCCCCGGCCAACTCGCCCGCGCCGCTGTTGAATTGGCCAAGGACTGGCGCACTGACAAATACCTGCGCAATTTGGAGGCTATGCTGGTTGTCACCGATGGCAAAGACCTGCTGGTGATCACCGGCGCAGGTGATGTGCTGGAACCAGAGGGTGGCGTTGCTGCTGTTGGTTCGGGTGGCAACTATGCCCTCGCCGCTGGTCGCGCATTGTTTGACAGCGATTTGGATGCAGAATCTATTGCCCGCAAAGCCATGACCATCGCCGCAGAAATTTGCGTCTATACCAATGACAATTTGGTCGTGGAGCGTATTTCCCGTGCCTAATTTAACATTCGAAAGACTGACCGAGGCTGACCTGCCTTTGGTTGAGGCATGGTTATGCACAGATCATGTTCGCCGCTGGTGGGGTGATCCAGCGTCTGAGCTGGGTGCAATCCGTACAGATATGGCATCGGAAAATTATGCAGCTTCGATTGTTCATCTTGATGGGCGCGCAATCGGATTTGTCCATTGGTGGCGCGCGGTTGACCAAACCGAAACCGGGTTCGACCTGTTTATCGGAGAGGCCGATCACGTTGGCCGAGGCATTGGAGCGCAAGTCATTAAGGCGTCTGCGAACCGGCTGTTCAAATTCGGCATTCGTCGTATTTGCGTTGATATAGACAACAAAAACGAGGCCGCCATCAGCGCCTTTGGTGTGGCTGGATTTGCCCTTGCTGAAACACCAGCAGGCAGAAAAGAACCCTTTGTCGTCATGTCCTGCGAAGCTGAGCTGGTCGGGGCCTAGGTCGTTGAGTAGGTCCATCCAGGAACCAGCGAGAAGCATTCCGGTTGTTCATGAAACCGATGTGCTGGTTGTCGGTTCAGGCCCCGGCGGTTTGCCCGCGGCTCTCGCCGCAGCTAGGGCGGGTGTTCGTGTGGCACTGGTTGAGCGGTTTGGCTTTATGGGCGGCAACATCACCGCTGTCGGTGTTGAAGGTTTCGCATGGTATCGTCACGCTGACACGATCGATAGTGAAGGCATAGGGCCAGAGATGGAAGCCCGCGCCCGCGCCGCTGGCGCTGGAACGGATGAACCTCAGTCAGATAGTTTTGCGCTGGACGCAGAGGCGTTCAAATTGGTTGCGGATGAAATGGTGGCCGAGGCTGGCGTGACGCCAATGCTGCACCGGTCGTTTGCTGCGCCGATTATGGATGGCAATCGCATTACTGGCATCATAACGGAAAGCAAGGCAGGCCGCGAAGCAATCCTTGCCAAAGTCGTCATCGATGCGACGGGTGATGCTGACATTGCCCACCGTGCCGGCGCGCCTACACGCAAGTCACCACGCGAGGATTTGATGGCCGCCTCTGTCATGTTTGCCATGACGGGTGTGGACAAGGACGAATTTTTAGGCGCGGTCAACGCCGACCCCCAAACGTACAAAGATTGGGAAGCGGGCGAATGGACGGTTGAGACCACTGGAAAAGAGGATGAGATGTTCTCTCCCTTTCTGCGCAAACCCTTTGAAAAGGCAATGGATGCTGGGTTAATCCCCGCCGACCTGAACACTATCGCAGGGACATGGGGTGCGGTTTACGACAGCGGCGACCTGACTTATCTGAATCTCGTGCACTTGGCAGGATGCGACGGGTCTGACCCCGCTGACCTGACCAGGTTTGAGATTGAAGGTCGCAAACAGGCGATGCTCGCCATCGAAGCCTTACGCCGTTATATGCCCGGCTGCGACCGCGCCAAACTGCGCAACTTTGGTGCTACGCTGGGCGTGCGCGATACGCGCAAAATTGACGCTGTTTACAACATGACAGCGGCGGATGTGCGCGAACAGGGCCGGTTCGAAGATAGCATCGGCATTTTCCCGGAGTTTATCGACGGCTATGGCATACTGATCTTGCCCACCACAGGGCGCTATTTTCATATGCCTTACCGCACCCTGCTTCCTAAGAATGTCGATGGGTTACTGGTTGCTGGCCGTGCCACAGGCGGTGACCGCGATAGCCATGCAGCCACCCGCAATATGATGTGTTGCGCCGTCGGCGGTCAGGGCGCGGGCGTTGCCGCAGCCGTTGCCGTGAAATCCAACCGCGCGCTGCGCGACCTAGATATATCAGTTATACAGACTGAATTGCGCCGTCAGGGCGCACGCATTCACTAAGGATCATCCATGACCACGCTGACCCCTCGCGAAATTGTCTCTGAACTCGACCGTTTCATTATCGGCCAGAAAGATGCCAAGCGTGCAGTTGCCGTTGCGCTGCGCAGCCGGTGGCGGCGCAAACAGATCAAGGGTGATTTGCAGGCAGAGGTGACGCCGAAAAACATTCTGATGATTGGGCCAACTGGTGTTGGTAAAACCGAGATTAGCCGCCGCCTCGCCAAACTGGCCGGTGCACCGTTCATCAAGGTAGAAGCAACGAAGTTTACTGAGGTTGGCTATGTCGGGCGCGATGTGGAGCAGATCATCCGTGACCTGATCGAAGCTGCCATTGTTATGCTGCGCGAAGATCGCCGTGAATTGGTTAAAACCCGTGCTCATGGTGCGGCGGAGGACCGCGTGCTGGATGCTCTGGTCGGTGAAAACGCCAGCCAAGGCACACGCGATATGTTCCGCAAGAAATTGCGCGATGGCGTGTTGGATGAAAAGGAAATTGAGCTGGAGGTTGCCGATTCCAGCAACCCACTCAGCATGCTCGACATGCCCGGCGGCGGGGGGCAGATGGGTATGGTCAATCTGGGCGATATGTTCGGCAAAGCATTTTCGGGCAAAACCAAACGCCGGAAGATGAAAGTAGCCGATAGTTACGAGCTGTTGATCGCCGAAGAGGCTGACAAGCTGGTTGATCAGGAAGAAATCACCCGTGACGCGGTTGAAGCTGTCGAAGAAAACGGCATCGTTTTCCTTGATGAGATCGACAAAGTTTGCGCCCGCGCTGATGCACGCGGTGCCGATGTCAGCCGCGAAGGTGTGCAGCGCGACCTGCTACCCTTGATCGAGGGCACGACCGTAAGCACCAAACACGGCCCGATCAAAACCGACCACATCCTGTTCATCGCTTCAGGCGCTTTCCACGTTGCCAAACCATCCGACCTGTTGCCCGAATTGCAGGGCCGCTTGCCGATTCGTGTTAGCCTGCGCGACCTGACCGAAGAGGATTTTGTGCGCATCCTGACAGAGCCAGATAACAGCCTCGTAAAACAGTATCAGGCCCTGATGACCGCCGAAGGGGTCACTCTGAACTTCACTGATGACGGTGTAGCCGCACTGGCGCGCATTGCCGCTGACGTAAATCGCAGCGTCGAAAACATCGGCGCGAGGCGGTTATACACTGTGATGGAACGGGTTTTTGAGGAAATCAGCTTTACCGCCCCGGACCGCGAAGGCGAGACGATTGATGTTGACGAAGCCTTCGTTCAACTAAACTTGGGCGACCTGAGCGCTTCTGCGGATCTGAGCCGATATGTCCTTTAGGTTGAATGCTCAACCTAACGCCCGCTAAGTGAACCTTAATTTCGCCTAGGTTTTCCGCCAAGTGTGCGGTCGCAACCGAAGCTTTTAAGGATGTATCTTGGTCTTTCGTCACCTGAGCGCAGCACTTTTTGTTGCCGTGATGCCATTCTCCGGCGTCGCGGGAACATTGACTGCGTCAAACGGTGTCGAAATCAAACACTCGCCGGTAGGCGGCATGGAATGTGAAGAAATTCAGACCCGGCTGGATGAAATTGATAAAACCGGATATCGAGATGGTTCGCCGACCCCTACCAACGAAGCAGACGGTGCATTGTATAATTATGAACGCAAATTGTCGGTTGCCTATTTTTGGCGGTGCGCTGCGCAGCTTGACGAAGACCAAACAGAAAATGCATTTGGTCTTGGGTTCTCGCAATAGACTGAAACTGACATGATCAAACCAATGTTGGCCGCTTCTGCTGCCGCTTTTTTGCTGGATCAAGCCAGTAAATACTACATCCTGTGGGCACTTGAGCTTGAGCAAGTTGGCAGGATAGATGTTTTCCCGCCTTTCCTACGCTTTACCATGGCATGGAATAGGGGCGTGAACTTCGGCCTGTTTTCATCCGACGAAGACGTCATGCGTTGGGTGCTGGTTGTTCTATCCATCGCCATTTCCTGTGCTCTGGCAATCTGGGCGCTCAAGCGAAACACCAAAATATTCGCAGTTGGTGCAGGCTTGGTAATTGGCGGAGCAATCGGCAATGCACTCGACCGCGTGGTGTTTGGCGCTGTTGTCGATTTTCTGAATATGAGCTGCTGTGGTTTCTATAATCCCTACGCATTCAACATCGCTGATGTAGCGATATTTGCTGGCGCAGCCGTGCTGATTATATATGGCGACAAAAAGGGACCGGCCAAGGGCTGACCGCATTGCGCTTTACCCTTCAAACAGGCACTATACCGCGCAATATGAAGAGGATGATCATGACTCGAATCCGCGCCACTGTTTCACTATCGGCCATCTTGGCTGCTGCCTTCGTCCTCTCAGGTTGCGAAGTTGGCTCCGATACCGGTGGGGTTCGGTCAACATTCGGCATCGATCAAGGTGCCCCCGATGAATTTTTGATCATTGCAAAGCAGCCTTTGCAACTACCACCTACTTTTGACTTGCCACGCCCAACACCTGGCGCGCCAAATCGTGTTGACCCAGATCCAAACGCACAAGCTTATAGCGCGCTTTATCAAGGCACTAAAACCGAAGGCAACGCACCTGTCAGTGCCGGTGAGCGGGTTTTGCTTAGCGGAGCCAATGCAGAAGGCGACAACAGTTCAGTCCGGACTGCGTTGAATTCTGAAGAAGCAGTAGTAACTGAACGCAAGTTCCTTCTCGACACCTTCCTCGGCATTCCGATCCCCGCGAACATTGGTGAGATTAGCTCTAATCTAGCCAGCGTAGAGGAGGTTGAGCGTTTGCGCCAACAGGGGCTGCGAACACCTGCCGCACCACCAGCCGCGGACGATTCGTCCAATAGCGAAGAATTCTCGTTCAAAGATGGCACGCCAGATACTGAGTGACATCTTCGTGATCACCTTTGCGCTCTTGGGCAAGACAGCTCATATTTAACCGACAAGCCGACGATCAGCGGATCGTCGGCTTTTCTTTGCCGCATGCCGATTTATAGTAACGACACGACCAAACTTCAGGCCAAATATAGGACAGTCCATGATCAGCTCTGCACTTAAACCCGTGCTCAAACTGACCGCCTTTTCCCTAGCCGCCCTATTCACACTTTCTGCCACTGCCGCGCCAAAAGTTGACAGCTTCACGCTGCCAAACGGCATGCTTGGTGTGGTGATTGAGGATAACCGCGCGCCCGTCGTCACCCATATGGTTTGGTACCGGGTTGGCTCAGCCGACGAAGACCCCGGTAAAACCGGATTGGCCCATTACCTCGAACACCTGATGTTCAAAGGTACCGATGAAATACCAGAAGGTGCATTTGCCAAAATCATTGCCGCGAATGGTGGGCAGGACAATGCCTTCACCTCTGTCGATTATACAGCCTATTTCCAACGCATCGCATCTGACCGTCTCGACCTTGTGATGAAAATGGAATCGGATCGCATGGTCGACCTGCGCCTGACCGACGAAATCTCCCTCCCCGAACGGGATGTGGTGTTGGAGGAGCGCAATCAGCGCACCGAAAATGACCCCGGTTCATTGTTCAACGAACAAATGACTGCCGCGCTTTGGCTGAACCACCCTTATGGCAACCCCATTGTGGGCTGGAAATCAGAGATTGAAAGCCTGACCAAAGACGACGCGCTTGAATTCTACGCCCGCCATTATGCCCCGGATAATGCCATTCTGGTTGTTGCCGGCGATGTTGGCGTTGAAGAAGTAAAAAAACTGGCTGAAAAACATTACGGCCCAATCCCAGCAGCGGGCATTGTTCAGCGAGAGCGTGTTACTGAGCCACCTCAGCGCGCGGCAAGACGGCTTCGCATGGCGGACCCTCGCGTTCGCCAGCCCTATGTCATTCGCCGTTATATCGCCCCCTCCCGCCGGACAGGGGGTGATGCGGATGCAGCCGCGATGACAATGCTTGCCGAAATTCTCGGCGGTGGCGGCGTCACATCGCGCCTTGCCAAGAAATTGCAGTTAGAAGACCGCATTGCAATCAATACTGGCGCTTTCTTCTCAGGCTCCAACTTCGATCTCGGCACATTTGGCGTCTATGGCGTGCCTGCACCGGGCACTGACCTGCAAACCGTTGAGGATGCAATCGACGCCGTAATGGCAGAACTCGCCGCCAACGGCCCAACCGAAGCGGAGCTTGCACGCGCCAAATCACTGGTTCGCGCTGCCGAGATTTATGCGCAAGACAGCCAATCAGGCCTCGCCCGTCGTTATGGTGCCGGTCTGGTCAACGGCCTGACGGTTGAGCGCATTCAAAACTGGCCAACGACATTGACCGAAGTCACCGCCGAGGATGTCATGCGCGTCGCCGCGCAAAACCTAAAGATTGAGCATTCAGTTACAGGCTGGCTCGAAACCTCAGATCAGGAGACAGCGCAATGATCCGCTTTGCTCTCATCATCGCACTGGCGCTAACCGGCCTAACCACCACAATCGCGAGTGCCGCCAACCGTATTCAGGAAATCACCACCCCCGGTGGGTTGAATGTCTGGTTAGTCGAAGAACACGCCATCCCGATCATTTCGATTGAGATCACCTTTGATGGTGGTTCCAGCTTGGATGCTGAAGGTAAATACGGCACCGCCAACCTCCTCAGTGGTCTATTTGACGAGGGTGCAGGCGATCTCGATTCAGTTGCCTTTTCTGAAGCAGCAGATGCCCTCGCCGCCCGCTATGGGTTCAGCGCCGGGCGGGAAAGTTTCAGTGTCTCAGCAGCTATGCTCAGCGAAAACCGCGATGCCAGTATCGATCTGTTGCGTCTGGCACTAACTGCACCACGCATTGACGAAGAACCCCTAACCCGCGTCAAACGGCAGGTCATCAGTGGCATCCGCTCTGCCGAAACCGACCCCAACAGCATTGCTGGCACAGCATTTCGCGCCGCTGCATTTCCCGGTGATGCCTATGGCCGCCCCACCACTGGCACAGTGGAAAGCGTGGAGGCAATCACCCGTGAGGGCTTACTGGCCGCGAAAAAGGGCCTGATGAACCTCAACCGCGTCCACATCGGCGTGGTTGGTGACATCACGGCTGAGGAATTGGCCCCGCTGTTGGATCGACTGTTAGGTGATCTATGGCGTGGCCCGGTTCCGGACCTAAAACCGGCTGAGTACAAAGGTAAGGGCGGCGTTACCGTCATCGACCTAGACGTGCCGCAATCTGTTGCTGTGTTTGGGCAGGCTGGCATTCTACGCGATGACCCTGACTACATTCCCGCTTATGTCATGAACTATGTTCTTGGCGGCGGCGGTCTAACCTCTCGTCTGACCGAAGAAGTACGTGAAAAGCGTGGGCTGGCCTATTCGGTCTATTCCTACATGCTGCCAGCCGATCGCGCTGGCCTCTATCTGGGCGGCGTCGCCACCGGTAACGCCTCGATGAAAACCTCGGTCGAAGTTATCCGCGCCGAATGGAAACGCATGGCTGAGGGTGGCTTGTCGGAAGATGAATTGGCCAAGGCCAAACGTTACCTCACCGGTGCCTATGCCCTTCGCTTTGATTCCAATGCCAAAATTGCCAACATCCTTGTCGGTGTGCAGGCAGCGGGATTGGGTGCGGACTACATCGACAACCGCAATGCATTGGTTGAGGCTGTGACAGTTGACGACATCAAACGCGTTGCCAAACGGTTGCTGAATGCAGACGATCTCATGTTCGTCATCGTCGGTAGACCCGAAGGGTTGTAATGCAGCCGCATGTCTTTCTCGATCTGGACGGGAACCTGACCGAAAGTGGGATAGGTATCACCCGTTCCATCGCCCACGCCCTGACAGAATTGGGCGTGGCCGTGCCGGAACAGTCTGTGCTCGATAGTATGATTGGCCCGAGTTTGTGGGAGATTTTCTCTCGACTCGGCTTGCCGGAAAATCAATTGGATGATGCTGTCGCGCTATATCGCGCCCGCTACACCACTGTCGGCCTGTTCGAAAACAAACTCTATGATGGCGTGATTGAAATGTTAGAGGCGCTATCTAGCGCTGGATGCACCCTCTGCCTCGCCACCGCCAAACCGCTGGCCTATGCCAGCCGCATCACCGCCCATTTCGCTATTACGCCATATTTAGCGCAGGAATTCGGCTCCGAACTGGACGGCACCCGCACTGACAAAGCTGACCTGATCGCCTATGCGCTCGCGAAAACCGGCGCAGACCCAGCACGGAGCTTTATGATGGGCGACCGCGATAAAGATGTAATTGGTGCGTTGGCTAATGACGTCACGCCTATCGGCGCGTTATGGGGATATGGCTCATTAGCTGAATTGAGCGACGCCGGTTGCACGCTGAATGCCGCAGCCCCGGCTGAGGCTGCAAGAATGATATTGGAAAGACTACCATGACCATCAACCCTGTCACCCTGACTGCCGATCTGATCCGCTGTAACTCTGTTACCCCAGCCGAAGGCGGTGCAATTGAATTGATGGATCGAACGTTGACGGGCCTTGGTTTTACCTGCACCCGCGTTGACCGGGGCGGCATTGCTAACCTTTATGCCCGTATTGGCACTGAAGGCCCGGTATTTGGGTTTGCTGGTCATACTGATGTGGTGCCTGAAGGCGATGCTGCCGAATGGACACACCCGCCGTTTGAAGCAGCCATTGCTGATGAACAGCTTTGGGGCCGGGGCGCGGTTGATATGAAATCAGGGGTCGCCGCCTTTACCTGTGCCGCTGCACGGCATTTGGCTGCTGGCCCTTTAAAGGGATCCATCGCCATGGTCATTACCGGTGACGAAGAAGGTGATGCAAAAGACGGCACTGTCGCTTTGCTCGACTGGATGAATGAAAACGGCGAAGTGCTGGATCACTGTCTTGTCGGCGAACCGACTTGCCCCGAAAATCTGGGTGATATGATCAAGATCGGCAGACGGGGCAGCATGACCGCTGATTTCCGCGCGGTCGGCGTGCAGGGCCACAGCGCCTATCCTCATCGTGCCGCAAACCCGTTGCCGCCACTGATGCGCCTACTCGACCGGCTGGCCAGTCATGAACTGGACCAAGGTACAGAACATTTCGATGCCTCCACCTTGGCCCTGACCACCGTCGATGTTGGCAACCCGGCCAATAACGTTATTCCGGGTGAAGCGACCGCGACGTGCAACATTCGTTTTAACGATGCGCACACTTCCAAAAAACTGGCGATGTGGATATTGCAAGAGGCTTCGAATGCCACCGCGGGAACCGGCGTGCGAATCGAGACATCGTTCCGTGTTTCGGGCGAAAGCTTCATCACCGCCCCCGGCAAACTATCGGACATTATCTCAGCCGCGGCCACCGAAGTAACCGGTCGCACACCAGAACTATCCACCTCCGGCGGCACCTCAGATGCCCGGTTTATCAAGGATATGTGCCCGGTCGCGGAATTTGGTTTGGTCGGCCAGACAATGCACAAAGTGGATGAACGCGCGCCGGTGGCTGAAATCGAAGACCTAACCCGCATCTACGAAGGCGTTCTGGCTCGGTATTTTTCCTAACGGGTTTTGAGTATTTCAACGATAAAGAGTGCAAGAACCGCACACCTTTATCGAAAAAATACTCATAAAGGCGTTTCGCCAGAAACGCGCCTAACCCTGCAACACCGCACCGGGGTTCATGATTCCAAGCGGGTCCAATGCGGTCTTGATTGCACGCATGACAGCCATCGCACCGGGGTCGCCGTAGCGTTCCAAATCGTCAACTTTCAAACGACCAACACCATGTTCGGCTGATACGGTCCCGTTCATATCATACGCCAAATCATGCACAATGCGGGTTACATCAGCTCGTTGATGGTTATGGTCCTGCTTCTTTCCACCCATTGGTGGGTACAGATTATAGTGCAGGTTCCCATCACCAACATGACCAAAGCAGTTGATCCGCAGGTTGGGGTCATAGGCTGCAAATTCCTTGTCTGCACGGGCGATAAATTCCGGGATGCTCGCCACAGGTACAGCTATATCATGGCTGGCAATCGCACCAATCCGGCGGTTTGCCTCTGGAATACTCTCTCGAATTTCCCAAAATGCATCGGCTTGGGCTTCTGACTGAGCAATCGCGCCATCGGTCGCCAAACCAGCCTCGAAAGCTTCGGCCAGCGCGCTTTCCAATGCATCACGCACACCGGGCCGCCCGCCAGCCTCCATCAACACCGACCATTTAGGCACTGTTTCAAATGGCAAAGGTCGCCCCATGCCGGTTTGATCCAGAAAATCCAACCCCATTCGGTCGATCAACTCAAAACCGGATATTACGTCGCCAACCAAGGGCCGCAGGAAATGCAGCAACCGGACGGAATCAGCCGCCGTTGGAATAGCAATAAACGCAGCCGTTCGCTCTGCCGGGCGCGGAAACAATTTCAGCGCAGCGGCGGTGATGACGCCCAAAGTACCTTCTGCACCGATCATCAGATGGCGCAGGTCATAACCCATATTATCTTTGCGCAGGGTTTTCAGCCCGTTGACCACCGACCCATCCGGCATCACTGCCTCTATGCCCAGACACAAATCGCGCGCATTGCCATACCGCAACACCTGCACCCCACCGGCATTGGTCGACAGATTCCCCCCAATGCGGCACGACCCTTCGGACGCAAGCGAAAGCGGGAACAACCGATCAACATTTTCGGCGGCGGATTGAACATCGGCTAGAATCACACCAGCCTCGGCAATCAGAGAGTTGTTTTCGGCGGAGACACCACGAATGCGGTTCATCCGTTCCAGTGACAATAGCACGGGCATTGGCCCCTGCTCCATCACTTGCCCGCCGACCAGACCCGTGCCGCCACTATGAGGCAACACCGCTACCCGCGCCGCTGCGCAGCGCCGAATAACTTCCGCCACCTCATCAACACCATCCGGTCGTGCAATCAACGCAGCACGGCCATGATAACGCCCGCGTGGTTCTTCCAGCTTTTCAGGGTCGTCTGCGGTCAGCTTCCAGCCCTTTGGGCCGAGATAGCCCTTTAGGCCAGACAGGAAATCTTCATCAGGATCATTCAACATCATATGTCACTTTTGCGTGGTGCCGCCGCCCGGCGCAAGCGGTCATTGATAGCGAGGCCAAGGCCCATTTCAGGAATAGGCGAAACAGCAATTCGCGCTGCCGTCGCGTCCATCTGGTGTAGATAGGCAAATAGGTTCGCGGCAGATTCCTCTAAATCACCAGTTGGCGATAGGTTCATCGCCGCCCCCTTAACAGTGCCAAAGCCCAATAGCGCCTCACCTGCTTCAACCGTTTCGGCGTTTAACCGCATTGTGGCAGTTGGCGCATAATGGCTGGTCAGTTGTCCCGGTGCCGTCACGCCGCCAACATGAGCCCGCAACGGGCGGCCCAACACCACCTCAATCTCTTCAGCAGCCAGCCCACCAGCCCGCAGCAAGACCAGTGCTTCGCCATCAAAACCGATGATGGTGCTTTCTAGCCCGACTGGGCACGCCCCGCCATCCAAAACTCCGGCGATCCGGCCATCCAGCCCCGCCAAAACATGATCGGCAGTCGTGGGGCTGATTTTACCAGAAGGGTTCGCCGACGGCCCGGCAAGCGGCCCGCCAAACGCGGTCAATAGTCGGCGTGCTAAGCCATGCGCCGGAACGCGCAAGGCAATTGTGGTCAATCCAGCCGCCGCCAATTTCGATACGCCCGCATCTGCGCGCAAAGGGCCAACTAACGTCAGCGGACCAGGCCAGAAAGCCTCGGCCAATTTCAATGCTGCCGGGGGCAAATCTGAGATCCGCAATGCTGCCTCCACATCAGGGACATGCAGGATAAGCGGATTAAAACTAGGCCGGCCTTTGGCAGCGTAAATTGCCGCGACTGAGCGGTCCGAACGGCCATCGCCGCCCAGCCCGTAAACAGTCTCTGTCGGAAAGGCGACCAGCTCACCTGCGCGCAGCGCGGCGGCGGCCTCCTCTACATCATTTTCGGTCCAACGTTTCGTCATAATGCCGCCCATACCACCCCCGCCCCCACTGAAACAACATGGGCATATGTAGCGGCAGCCAATAGTTGTGCATCAAAGCTAAGTTGACCTAAACGTAAACCCTATCTATCACATTTAGAACAATCCTTCTGGTGACAAAGGCCCATCGCAATGACCTACCGCGCCCCGCTTTCGGATATTGAGTTCAACCTGAAACACGTCATCGGCGCGGACCGGCTGGCTGAAACTGAGTTGTATGCTGAGGCGGACGCAGAAACGCGCGCAGCGGTACTGACCGAAGCGGCAAAAATGGCAGAGGAGGCTCTGGCCCCCCTGCAACGCAATGGTGACCTGCACCCGGCACGGCTAGAGAATGGTGTCGTCCGTGCCTCGCCGGGTTATGATGAAGGCTATGCCGCAATCCGTGATGGCGGCTGGGTTTCAGTCGCCGCGCCTGCCGAACATGGCGGCATGGGTCTGCCGATCACAGTACAGACCGTGGTGAACGAGATGATGTCATCGTCTTGCCTGTCGCTGTCGCTGAACCCGCTGATGACACAGGGTCAGATTGAGGCGTTGGAACATCACGGGTCTGATGAGATCAAAGCGCTGTATCTGCCAAAACTGATCGAAGGCGTCTGGACCGGCACCATGAACCTGACCGAACCGCAGGCCGGTTCCGATGTTGGTGCGCTCAGCTCAAAAGCTGAACCAAACGGCGATGGCACTTATGCCGTCACCGGCCAGAAAATCTTTATCTCTTGGGGTGATCATGATCTGGCGGAGAACATCTGCCATCTCGTCCTCGCCCGCCTGCCGGATGGCGGGCCGGGCACCAAGGGCGTTTCACTGTTCATCGTTCCAAAGTTTATCCCAAATGAAGCAGGCGACCCCGGCGTTGCGAACACGCTGAAACCCGTTTCACTGGAGCATAAAATGGGCCTGCATGGTTCACCTACCGCGATCATGTCATTTGAGGGCGCAACCGGCTGGTTGGTCGGCAAACCCCATGGCGGTATCGCAGCCATGTTCACAATGATGAATAACGCTCGGCTGGGTGTGGGTGTTGAAGGATTAGGCGTGGCCGAGGCCGCAACACAGGCCGCCGTCACATTTGCATCTGAGCGCAAGCAAGGTCGCACCCCACTGGGCGACGCTGGCACCGGTACAATCATCGACCACGCCGATGTCCGCCGAATGTTGATGACGATGAAGGGGCTGACCGCTGCATCCCGCGCTATCTGCCTCGACACCGCATTCAGCCTCGACATGGCCAAGGCTGATGATCAGGAAAGCCGCGCGGGCTGGTCGGCACGTGCTGCATTCCTAACGCCAATCGCCAAGGCGTTCTCTACTGACGTTGGGAACGAAGTTGCCCACATGGGCGTGCAGGTTCACGGCGGCATGGGCTTTATCGAGGAAACCGGCGCGGCCCAATACAGCCGCGATGTTCGCGTGACTGCGATTTACGAAGGCACTAATGGTATTCAGGCAATGGACCTGACGGGCCGGAAACTATCCGACGGAGGTGCCGCCGCAAACGCATTGCTGACTGAAATCAAGGCGGGCCTAACCGGCGATGACGCCCTGACCAGCGCCGTTGCCGCTGCCCATGCTGCGGTGGCCGAGGCGACGGAATGGATGTTGGCATCCAAACCAAACGACCGTTTCGCCGGTGCTACATCCTATCTCCGCGCATGGGCGCTCTTGCTTGGTGGGCACTACTTGCTAAAGGCCGCCGCCGCTGACCCTGCACGCGCGCCCCTCACCCGCTTTTTCATCCGCTCTTTGTTACCACAGGTCCCCGCATTGCTGTCGGCGGCAACAACAGGGGCTGAGGACCTATATGCCATGTCAGCCGAGGAGTTAGCCGGTTGAGCGCTGCCACAGACGCCGCCCAATCAGTTCGCGGCGAACGTGAGCGATTGGCGCAGGGCTTACGCTATCCCTTTGAGGACCGCATCCCGGACCATGGCGAAGCGATTGAGGTCGCTGACGGTATCTTATGGATGCGCCTGCCGCTTCCCATGACCCTCGACCATGTGAACATCTATGCGCTGGATGACGGCGCAAGTTGGACGATTATCGACACTGGTTTCTCCACTTCCAAAACCCGACAGATTTGGGAGCAGTTATTAGCAGGTCCACTTGCTGGCAAGCCTGTGGGCCGCGTGATTGGCACCCACCACCACCCCGATCATATCGGCCTCGCCGGTTGGTTTCAGGATCGAGGTGCCGCTTTTTGGACCACGCGAACCGCCTATTTCTATTGCCGGGCGCTACAGCTTGATCATCACGATACGGTATCCGAAACCAATATCACCCACATGCGCCGCTCTGGCGCCTCAGAAGAGGTGATTGAGGCTGCGATTGCACGTGGACCGTGGAATTTCAGCCAAGTAACAGAACCGCTCCGCCCCGGTTTCAAGCGCCTTAAAGAAGACGACATCATCGAAATGGGTGGGCGTCGCTGGTTGGTTATCATGGGCGACGGGCATGCCCCTGAGCATGCTACATTTTGGTGCGAGGACGAGGACATCGTCATCACTGGCGACCAGATCTTGCCACGCATCTCCCCCAATCTAGGCGTCTACCCAACCGAGCCGGATGCTGACCCGGTCGGTGAATGGCTGGTTAGCTGTGAAAAGCTACAGCCCCACGCCAATGAAACGCACCTTGCCCTGCCCGGCCATAACCGCCCCTTCACTGGTGTACCCAAACGGTTGGAACAATTGATTGAAAACCACCACGGCGCTCTCAAGCGTTTGCGAAAAGTGCTGACCAGCCCCAAAACCGCAGTCGACTGTTTTGATGCGATCTATAAACGCCCCATTAAGTCTGGCGAGTTTGGTTTGGCGATGGCTGAGGCTGTCGCCCATCTGAACCACATGTATGCAGAAGGCGAAGCAACCCGCCGGCTGGACGCAGATGGGGCTTATCGGTTTCAACTGCGGTAATGCTGCACTACCTGCCGAACCTGAAATACCACTACATTGTCGCCCCGGCGCTCGGCCTTGCCTATGCCCGCATCCCCAAGGCCGCTAACTCTACGATAAAACGCCAATTGGCCGTTGCATTAGGGCTACCGAAAAAGCCTGACGGCGGCACCTATAGCAAAGACGCTGAATGGCGAAAGATGGTACCAACTGCCTATGTCATGACGGCGGCACAGATGTATCGTCGCTATCCTGATATATTTGTTTTCACCTTTGTCCGAGATCCGCTTTCCCGGTTGGCATCATGCTATCGGTCAAAAATCGTTAAACCGGCAAAATTATCACTGGGCCTCCGCCGTGAGGGATTGCGAAAGGGCATTAGTTTTCCTGATTTTGTTCGTCACGTTGCTAGCCGAAGTGATTGGCGTTGCAACATTCACTATCGATCACAGGCGACAATTCTACGCCATAAAGGACAGGTAACAGCCGACTTCGTTGGCCGTTTTGAAACCTTGAACGCTGATTGGGCCCGTCTTCAGACAGCGGTGATGGAACGAACAGGCACCGAATTGTCCAATCTACCAATTCGGCCAGAAACTAAGCGGAAACCAATGTTACCATCGGGCGATTTGTTCCAAGGTGATCAGGCTCTGATCTCTATGGCTAAATCCCGATATGCTGACGACTATCGGTTATTCTATCCAGAACTAAACGCATAGCCACCTGACGAAAGCCGAATCAAGACCAAATGAACAATGCCAATCTAAAAAGGGAAACCCGATGAGCAATTTAGAAGGACGCACCATTTTCATGTCCGGCGGCAGCCGGGGTATTGGAGAGGCTATTGCTGTTGCCGCTGCCCGTCAGGGTGCCAATGTTGTTATTGCTGCAAAAACCGATCAACCCCACCCTAAACTGCCCGGCACAATCCATTCAGCTTGTGAGGCTATTGAGGCGGCTGGCGGCAGGGCATTGGGCCTCGTTTGCGATATTCGCGATGAAAAGGCCGTGCAGGCATCGGTCGAACAAGCCGCAGATCATTTCGGTGGTATCGACATCGTAGTAAACAACGCTTCTGCCATCCAGCTCACCCCAACCGCCGCAACCAAGGTTAGTCGCTTTGACCTGATGACGGGGATCAACAGCCGGGGCACCTTTGTTGTCACACAGGCCTGCCTGCCCCATCTGCTGGAATCAGATCACGCCCGCATCCTGACTCTTTCACCACCACTGGATTTTAACCCCGGTTGGTTCCGCAATCACGCTGCCTATAGCCTCGCTAAATATGGGATGAGCATTCTGACCATGGGTTGGGCGGCTGAGTTTTCGGGTAAGATTGCCGCAAACTGCCTGTGGCCCCGCACGGCAGTAGACACCGCCGCGGTGCGCAACCTGTTGGGTGGGTCAGGCATGGCATCCATGTCCCGTACGCCCGAGATTATGGGCGATTCTGCCTCTGCCATATTGAACAAGGGCATCGACTTCACTGGGTGGTGTTGCCTCGATGATCTGGTGTTGGCCGCTGAGGGCGTCACCGATTTTGACCAATACGCTGTCACCCCCGGTGCCAAGCTCCAGCTCGACTTCTTTTTCCCCCACGACGCCCCCGCGCCGGAGAATGCTGACGGCATGGTCGGCTGGCAGGCCGAAGCATTACCGGGGCGCTACGCCGCGCCCGAAGCGGATTGACGCTATCGATCCGCATTAGTATTGAATGGCCAAACGCAAAGCGTACGGAGATAGAAGATGAGCGATCACAAGCACGGTGAGATGGACATCAGCGTCCAGGAAAAAACTTTCGACGGTTTCATCAAAACCATCATTTGGATCAGCGGTTTTTCGGCTGCGGTTCTAGTTCTGCTGGCGATCGTCGGCACCTAATGCAATGCGCCGCACGGTCCGGGTTTTCGGGCGGCTCGCGGCATTTGTATTCCTTATCTACCTAATTTCTCTCGCCGTGGCTTTGATGTTGCGGCGAGATTTTATTTATCCCTTTGATGAAACGCCCGCGCGACCGCAGAATATTGGCCTGCCGCGTGCGGACATCCATCAAATCCCCCGCGACTACGGCAGCACCATGCAGGTGTGGCGGGCCACACCCCATCCGGGCAAACCCATAATCCTCTTCTTTATGGGCAATGTCGGAAACCTGATGGGCTCTGGCCCTCGACTCAAAGAACTCGCACTTCGCGGTTATGGCATTGCGGCTATGACCTATCCGGGCGGTGGCGGTATCAGCGGCGAACCGTCAGAGGTCGCTCTGAAGGAAGATGCCCTTCGGCTCTGGCAAGCAGTCGGGCAATACGCACCGGGGGCTGAGCGGGTCATTTATGGCGTATCTCTTGGTTCTGGCATCGCGACTTGGTTAAGCGCCCAGGTTGACGGTGAAATCGGACTAGCCCTCGAAACTCCTTACACCCGTCTTTGTAACGCGATGGAACATGCGGTCCCTATCTACCCGTCCTGTTTGGTGATGTGGGATGAACGCTATAATAGCGTCGATCTGATCGCTCAGATAAACGCCCCATTGCTGGTTTTACATGGCGATGCGGATCAGATTATTCCCATCGAACAAGGCAAAACCCTGTTCAAGGCTGCCATGCATCCCAAGAAAATGATCATCTATCCCGGCGGACGCCACAATGACCTCCGCCTTTATGGTGCCGGTATCGACATGATCAATTGGATGGATGCGCTATCGCCCTAAGGTACGATGCCTATCCCGCTTTGCGTTCCAGCGAACCATAGCGCGCTTCAACTTCCAGCTCATATCGGCGCGAAACAGGAATGACCTCTCCGTCGATCAACTCCAGTTTCATTGACCCACGGCGACCAATCACAGCAGCAACAGCAATATCAGCAACCCAGTGAGAACGGTGAACCTGCATCCCGCGATAACGGGTAAGGTCACGCACAGCATCGCCAAAACGATACAAAGCCATACCGCCCTGAATGGTGCCTTTCAGGCGTACATAGTGTTCCTGCGCTTCAGCCGCCAACAAATCGCCATGCAATGGCGGCTGGCAAGCCAGCAACAAACCTGGCCTGTCATTCTCTTCGTCTTGCCCGGCAGATGGTTCCTCAGCCATTTCAGCAACGTTAGGCGCAACCGCGGCTGAGGTCGCCATTTCAGCACGCACAGCCGACGAAGGCTGCGCTGCCATGTTATGTGTGTTTCCAGACTGATTTTCACCGTCCAGATTGCGTATCGCACTGATGACATAAGGGGCCAAAAGGATCGCGCTGACCGTCAAATGGTTGTCGATAAGTGCCGCAGCCTCCAGACCAATGCGGCTGAGCAGGACATTTGGAGCCGTCCGGATAAGCTCCGGATCACCCAGAATTAAGTCCATGGTTGTCAACATCATCACGAATGGCGGAAAAGAAAGAGCCGCCGCAAGACCCGCGTGCGCCAAAGGAGATGACCTGTCGGACATGATTTGACCCAGTGCTGCATAAGCGCCAATCACGATAAGATAGGCCATGCCTACCCTCAAAACCCAGTAAATGTAGACTCCTACGAGACTCCAGTCAGGTTGAGTGTTCGCTTCATGCGCCGCAAGAGCACAAGAAAGGGCCAGTGCAGCGAATGCGCTGACCGTTGTTGGCTTACCAATGGAAAGTCCGTTTGTTTCTGTGCCCATTCATGCCTCCATTCACGCAGCATGAACGGAGTTGGCGCTCACGTCCATAGCAAAGTCAAAGTATACTGTCGCAATGTGCTGTCACTCACTATGCTATCGGCGGTTATGTATACAATCATCATATTCAAGAAGTTGAGATTGATCATAAATGACAATCTGCGAAATTGTAACTGTCAAAGGGAGGCGTAAGCAGGCGTGTACTGGCCTGAGGCCCTGAAGACAGGTTTTTCGCGGGTGGCGGACATTCCCTCCTACACCCACGATCTTGTAAGAGGCGATATGGCGTCCCCACGTAAGCCATATCGCCTTTTTTTCTTTTAAAACAATGCGCTCATACCTCTCCATTTATTTGCTGGCGCTATTTGGTTCTAACAATGGTTCAACCAAGACCGCAATCAAAGCAGGCACACCAACACGCCGTGCGTATATAGTTAGATGCAACAAAAGGCGCCATTTGCTTAAAAAACTGTAAAAGAGCCTCATGAATGCATACCCAAGGCTATTTGGCTCGTCAGGGTTGATGCAGCTAATTCGCATTCAATGTATTGGGCTATAATTGCGCCTCTTCAGCCCAAAACAATTGCACCTTAGAAAATGAAAACCCCCTCAGAAACAAATCTGAGAGGGTCAGGAACGCGTAAGCGTCCGGCTCGTTGGGCCGAGGCCCGATATTAAGCGTCGATCGATTAACCTTCGCGCTGCGCCTTTTTACGCGCCAATTTGCGCGCACGGCGGATTGCTTCAGCTTTTTCGCGCGCCCGTTTGATGGACGGCTTTTCATAATGCTGCCGAAGCTTCATCTCGCGAAAGATGCCTTCACGCTGCATTTTTTTCTTCAGAGCGCGGAGCGCCTGATCGACATTGTTGTCGCGAACCAGAACCTGCACTTACGTCACCACCTTTCTAGGTTGATTGGATTACAAAAATCGCAGGAAGCGGCTATATATCAACGACATTGCAGGCTGTCACTAGCGGAAGGCGCAACTATGACCGACAAAAAGACTGAATCAGATCATTTGGCTGAAACTCTGGCCAAATTACTGACCGCAGCGCTGCCTCATGCGCCGTTTGATGGCTGGTCGGCCGAAACTTTCAACGCTGCCGTCACTGATTCGGGCGTTGCTCTTGATCTGGCGAAATCTGCCGCTCCACGTGGTAGCATTGATCTGGCTGTTGCCTATCACCGACAAGGCGACGCTGCGATGGTCGCCGCTTTGCAGGCCGCGGACCTTTCCTCCATGCGATTTCGTGACCGGATCACATTCGCCGTAAGAACCCGCATTCAAGATGCCGACCGCGAAATCGTTCGCCGGGGCATCACCCTCTTTGCTCTACCCATCCATGCAGCAGAGGGGGCAAAGCTGTTGTGGGGAACCGCAGACACTATCTGGTCCACTCTTGGCGACACCTCCCGCGACTACAATTGGTATTCCAAACGCACGATCCTTAGCGGCGTATATTCTGCTACGTTACTTTACTGGCTGGGGGATGAAAGCGAGGATGCCTCCGCAACATGGGAATTCCTCGACCGCAGGATTGAGGGCGTCATGCAATTTGAAAAGGTCAAAGCAGACCTGCGCTCCAATAAACTCGCGTCAACACTGCTAGCTGGCCCGAAATCACTGCTGTCGCACATCACAGCTCCGGGAGAGCGCGGCTCCGCCGGGACACGCCTGCCTGTGGGCCTACCTGGCCATCGTTCAAAGTGAACCGATTAAGTTGTCAGCCGCCTAAAACGGGGCTGACAACTGTTACATGGCCCATCTTACGACCGGGCCGTGCTTCGCCCTTGCCATACAGATGCAGCGCCGCTCCCGGCTCTGCCGACAATGCCGCCCAATCATCAAAGTCATCACCAATCAAATTGGTCATAACCGCAGCGGAGTGGCGGAGCGGTGAGCCAAGGCCCCAGCCGCAAACCGCGCGGATATGCTGTTGGAATTGATCCGTCGCACAGGCTTCGATGGTCCAATGTCCGGTGTTGTGAACACGTGGGGCTATTTCATTGACCAAAAAACCGTCCGCAGTCTCAAACAGCTCAACCCCGATCACACCGACATAATCCAGCGCATCAACAATCTTGGTCGCAATCGCCATCGCTTGATCCAGCGTTTCGCGATCAAGCGGAGCGGGCACAGTTGTGCGTCGTAGAATGCCGCCCTCATGTTCATTCTGGCCCGGATCATAGGCTGAAACAGTGCCATCGACACCACGCGCCGCGATGACTGAGATTTCGCGTACGAATGGCACAAAGCCTTCGAAGATCGCCGGGGCTCCGGCCATATCGGCCAGCGCGCTGTCCGCATCCGCAGGTTCCATAACCCGCGCCTGCCCTTTGCCATCATAGCCAAGGCGACAGGTTTTCAGAATGGCCGGTGAACCAATGCTGGCCATCGCCGCCGACATATCGTCAGCATCATTGATCGCTGCAAAGGGGGCGGTTGCCACACCTATGCCGTTTAGAAAAGTTTTCTCTACGATGCGGTCCTGCGCAACTGACAGCGCCATGCGACCGGGGCGCACCGCAACCAAGGGTTCCAGAATATCCACCGTTTCAGCAGGCACATTCTCAAACTCATACGTCACAACATCGACCTGAGCGGCAAATTCCGCCAGTCGCGTTGCATCATCATAAGCGCCTTGCGTTACCGCCCCAGCAACCTCTCCTGCCGGTGGGTTATCCTCTGGCGCATAGATATGAGCCTTTAGACCAAGCTGCGCCGCAGCAATGGCCAGCATTCTGCCCAATTGCCCACCGCCCAAAATGCCAACGGTTGAACCCGGCCCCAGAACCTTAGTCATCAATTCGCCTCATCAGTTGGCGCTTCGGCAATCGCAGCGGTCTGCGCCGTACGCCATGCATCCAAACGCTCGGCCAGTGCCGGGTCAGTCGTCGCCAACATCGCAGAGGCAAGCAAAGCCGCATTCGCAGCGCCCGCTGGTCCAATGGCCAGGGTGCCAACGGGGATGCCCTTTGGCATCTGAACGATAGAATAAAGACTGTCTTGCCCGCTCATCGCGCGGCTTTGCACAGGCACACCTAAAACCGGCAAACGGGTTTTGGCTGCTGTCATACCAGGCAAATGCGCAGCACCACCGGCACCTGCGATGATCACCCGCAACCCACGGTCAGCAGCAGCTTCGGCATAATCGAACATTCGGTCGGGCGTGCGATGGGCCGAAATGATGCGCGCTTCATAAGCGACGCCCAATTCATCCAAAACGTTCGCAGCTTCTTTCATGGTGGGCCAGTCAGACTGGCTGCCCATTATTATTCCAACCAATGGTGCAGTCATTGCGCCACCCTCCATGCCAAAGCCGCTATTTAGAAGGCGCGCACTATAGGCACCAGCCCTTACACATCAAGGTCCCGTCACATCCAGACAACTAACTCAAGCAATAATATCAGGCATCAACTGGTCTTCGACTTTGGCAATCTGATCTTTGAACGCCAGCTTGCGTTTTTTCAAACGCCTGATCCCCAACGCATCCGCAACACCTGCACGCGACAAGGCGATATCTATCTCATGATCCATTTCCCGGTGCTTGCGCCGTAACTCAGCCAACCGCATTTGCAAAATGTCCCGGCTATCCATGACATTGCTCATGTCAGGCTCGGCCTTGGGGCAAATATCTGGTGTCGGATGGACTATCTCATCCACGTGCCGTTCCAGCGATGCACCTTGTGGCGCGTCGGCTGGGCTGGAACCCGGTTCTTTACCTGGGATGTCGTCCGAAATGTTGGATGAGTCACTCATATCTCTCACTTTACCACAACTCTGCACCCATATGCGTTGCCGATTGGGGGTCAGCCTATTAAGTAGCGCTTATGATACGAGCGCTCAAAGACAAAATAAGACAAATTTTCAAACGCCCACCGACAGTCAGCGTTTTGCGCCTGTCTGGGGCGATCGGCACCGGCGGCATGCGCGGCGGGTTAAGTGACGCTGCAATGGCCCCTCTGATAGAGCGTGCTTTTGCACCAAAACGCTTGGCTGCTGTGGCTTTGGCCATTAATTCGCCCGGCGGCAGCCCGGTGCAAAGCGCGCTGATCGCAGCCCGCATTCGCCGGTTAGCGACTGAAAAAGACGTGCGTGTATACGCCTTCTGCGAAGATGTCGCAGCATCCGGCGGCTACTGGCTGGCAACCGCAGGGGATGAAATCTATGCAGATGCAAACTCCATCATCGGTTCAATCGGCGTCATTTACGCAGGATTCGGTTTTCATGAGTTGATAGAGAAACATGGCATTGAACGCCGCGTCCACACCGCTGGCGGCTCAAAATCCATGCTCGATCCGTTCAAACCCGAACAGAAAAAAGACGTAGAGCGGATTGTGGTTCTACAAGAACAAATCCATCAAAACTTCATCACACAAGTCAAAGACCGCCGGGGTGCAAAGCTTGCAGATCAAGACCTGTTTACCGGCGATGTCTGGGTTGGTGCCGGAGCGGTCGACGTCGGTTTAATCGACGGGCTTGCCCATCTTGCAACAAAGATGAAGGATGTGTTTGGCGATAAGGCGCAGTTTAATGTCGTCACCGCCAAACGGTCGCTGTTTCAGCGTTTCGGCGCCCCCGGTGTCGAAGACCTGAGTGCAACGATCGAAGAAAAGGCATTACGCGCACGATTTGGTCTCTGATCAAACCAAGCACAGACGGGGGAAATGACGATGTTGATGAAATTCCTGATTTTTGTGGGCGTGATTGTCGGCGTTTTCGTCGTCGCCCGCATGGGTGCCGCCAGTGCCAACAGCAAAAAGACGCTGTTTGGCAACAAAAAGAAATCCAAATCCTCCGGCTCTAAAAAGCGTGGCTCAGATCAAAGCGCTGCCGAAGATCTCGTCCCCTGCTCTGTCTGCGGTGCTTTTATCACGAGCGGAGAGATTTGTTCCTGCCGGGACACGCCGACACCATGATGGACTTCGTTTTTATCGCATCTGGCCTGATCCTTTTGGTTTTCGCAGGCGACGCTCTAGTACGCGGTGCCGTGGCACTATCCCTAAAACTCGGCATCTCAGCCCTAGTGGTCAGCCTTACGGTCGTGGCCTTTGGAACCTCCGCGCCGGAACTATTGGTGGCGATCAAGGCGACATCTCAGGGCGCAACCGGCATCGTTTACGGAAACGTCGTCGGCTCCAACATCGCAAATGTCCTGCTGGTGCTTGGTATCCCTGCCCTCATCGCGCCCATCGTTACGGGGCAAGACGGTGGCAGGCGCAACTTTCTGATGATGCTTGCATCCTCGATGCTGTTCATCGCCGTTTGTTCTTATGGCGGTTTAACTTTCCACGTTGGCGTTGCGTTCTTGCTGCTCCTCATCGCGCTCCTTTACGACACTTACCATCTTGCCCGGAAAACCGGTGCTGAAAACACCGACGAAGTGGAATCTGATGCGGTAAATGATTCAACATGGAAGGTCGCAGGACTGATCGCTGCCGGTGTCATCGGCCTGCCACTCGGTGCCCACTTCCTGATTGACGGCGCGCGCAACGTCGCCCTGTCATTTGGCCTGTCAGAGGCAGTGATCGGCCTCACCTTGGTGGCCATCGGAACATCGCTGCCCGAACTCGCAACGACAGTCATGGCTGCAATCCGCCGCCAGTCCGATGTGGCGGTCGGCAATGTCATCGGCTCCAACATGTTCAACATTCTGGCGGTCATGGGCGTCGCGTCATTCTTTGGCGATTTGCCAACCCCTCCGGGCTTCATGGACTTTGATCTTTGGATCATGATCGCGGCCTCATTGGCTTTGGCCCCGTTCATCTTTCTTAAACGTGATGTGGGAAAGATTGCGGGCATCGCCTTTTTGGCGGCTTATGCCATCTACATCATTTTCGCGCTTGCCCCTCAAATGTAATCGAGTGGTCAGCGGAATAGTCTAAACTAAAGGAATACCGGCCATGAACTCCGCCATAAAACCAGGTGCAGCTTTGGTGACAGGCGGCGCGGCCCGCATAGGGCGGGCACTGGCCCTCGCGTTGGCAACCGACGGCTGGGATGTGGCGATAAGTTATGTCGGCGCGTCAGAGGACGCGGAGGCGACCGTGGCGGACATAAGGGCGATGGGTCGCAAATCCGCCGTCCTGCAAGCTGACTTTCTGGATGAAACGCAGGTCGAAACACTGATCGCTCGGGCATCAGACGCCTTGGGCGCGCCGCTGACCTGCCTCATCAACAATGCATCAATCTTTGAGTTTGATGACATCGCCTCCATGACCCGCTCAAGCTGGGACCGCGCAATAGAAAGCAACCTGCGGGCGCCGATAAAGCTGACACAGGATTTCGCTGCACAAGCGCCAGAAACCGGGAGCGATGCATCAGGTGAGCCCGTCGCGCAAGCTTGCGTGATCAACATGCTCGATCAACGCGTGCGCAAACCAACTCCTATGTTCATGAGCTATTCTATCGCCAAAATGGGCCTCTACGCTTTTACGACCTCTGCAGCACAGGGCCTCGCCCCCCGCATTCGCGTGAATGGAATTGGCCCCGGCCCCACTTTGGTGGGCGGCAGACAGTCAGACGAACATTTCGCCGCCCAGCGGGCATCAACAATATTGGAACGCGGCTCTAACCCAGAGGATATGGTAGCGGCCCTCCGCTTTATCCTCGCCTCCCCCGCTTTGACCGGTCAGATGCTGGCAATGGATGGCGGCCAACACCTCGCGTGGCAGACCCCGGATATACTTGGCGTTGAATGAATCAGGGGGCGTTTCCCCGTTAGATATGACCAGAGTTTTATTGTGACTTTTTGCAGTTATTCCACTTGACGCTGAAATCATTGCGATTCGTACGAATTGACCCTTGGGAAGCCGCAATCAGCCGTGGCAAATTGTTTTATCATTACTTTTCAATGACTTATAATATTGCCTATTTTTTAGGCAATGAGGTAAAGCTGTTACATTTCCTAGATAAAAACGACATCTTCGCAATTAACCAACAGAGTTATCCACAAGTTTCGGGGATGTATTAACTATTGATCGGGGCGCAAAGATGCGCCTAGCAAATCACCCAACAGATTCGCAGTTGGCGACTCGTTAATCTGCGACTGATGATGCCTTTTAGATTCCAGCATGTTACGACAGTTTCATGAAAGTTTGGTGCGCGTGATATGTCGACAGGCGATGGTGCGGATAACTCCGCCAATAACAGTTTCGGGTTTGAGGAAGACGCCGGACCAGCGCTGAAAACAGCGCTGACCGGCCCTGATGTGATAAAATCATATCTCGACAGGGCGCCCGGTAAACCCGGTGTTTACCGTATGCTCGGTGTGAAGGGTGACGTTTTATACGTCGGCAAGGCGCGCAGTCTCAAAAATCGCATTTCCAACTACGCCCGCCTTCAGGGTAACAGCGGCCGCATTCAACGCATGATCATGGCCACCGCCTCTATGATGATGGTCACTACGGCGACCGAGATGGAGGCGCTGCTGCTAGAGGCGAACCTCATCAAGCAGCTCAAGCCGCGCTATAATGTGCTGCTGCGCGATGACAAAAGCTTCCCCAACATCCTGGTGGCCAAGGATCACGCTTTTCCGCAGATCAAGAAACACCGTGGTGCCAAGAAACAAAAGGGCCGCTATTTCGGCCCCTTCGCTTCTGCCGGGGCCGTGAACCGCACGCTGAACCAATTGCAAAAGGCTTTTCTGCTCCGCACCTGTTCTGACTCTGTGTTTGAGGCACGCACCCGCCCCTGCCTGCTGCATCAAATCAAACGCTGCGCCGCACCCTGCACGGGCCTGATTGATGAGCCCGGCTATGCCGCACTGGTGGATGACGCGACACGTTTCCTCGAAGGACGCTCCACCAAGGTCCAAGAGGAACTGGCAACCCAGATGCAGGCCGCCAGCGCCGAGATGGATTTTGAACAGGCCGCGATTTTCCGCGACCGCATCCGCGCACTCACTCAAGTGCAGGCTACGCAAGGCATCAACCCTGAAACGGTGGCAGAGGCTGACGTGATCGCCGTGCATCAGGAAGGTGGCCAAGCCTGCGTTCAAATCTTCTTTTTTCGCAGCCATCAAAACTGGGGCAACCGCGCCTACTTCCCCCGCACATCAGCAGGGGTTGAGGAAGCAGAGATTCTCGCCGCCTTTGTCACTCAGTTTTATGGCGGCAAAACACCAGCCCGCCAAATCCTGCTCAGCCATGTGGTAGAGGACGCAGCGCTTATCGGCGAAGCCCTCACCATATCATTGGGCCGCAAGGTCACCGTAAACACGCCCATGCGCGGCGAAAAACGGGTACTGGTCGAACACGCCCTCACCAACGCCCGCGAAACATTGGGCCGCAAAATGGCGGAAAGCGCCGCGCAATCAAAACTGCTATCGGGCCTCGCCACCGCATTCGGGCTGGACGCACCGCCACAACGTATCGAAGTCTACGATAACTCCCACATTCAGGGTGCCCATGCGGTTGGCGCGATGATTGTTGCGGGGCCGGATGGGTTCGACAAAAAATCCTATCGCAAGTTCAACATCAAAAACGCCGACCTGACCCCCGGTGATGATTTCGGAATGATGAAAGAGGTGCTGACCCGCCGTTTCAAACGCTTGTTGAAAGAAGATCCCGACCGCAGCGCTGGCGACTGGCCCGATCTGCTGCTGATTGACGGCGGTGCCGGACAGGTCAGCGCGGTGAAAGAGATCATGGCAGACCTCGGCGTCAAGGACCTGGCGATGATCGGCGTAGCAAAGGGCGAAGACAGAAACCTCGGTAAAGAGGAATTTTACCGTCCGGAAGGTGGGCAACCTTTCGCCCTGCCCCACCGCGACCCAACCCTGTATTTCGTCCAACGCCTGCGCGACGAAGCACATCGCTTTGCCATTGGTGCCCATCGCGCCAAACGATCCAAAGCAATCAGCGCCACACCATTGGACGACGCCCCCGGCATCGGCCCCGCCCGCAAACGTGCCCTCCTAGCTTACTTTGGCAGCGCCAAAGCCGTCAGCCGCGCTGCCCTATCTGATCTGAAAGCCGTTGAGGGCATATCTGAAAAAATGGCGGAAAACCTGCACGCCTTTTTCAGCGACGAACCACCAGTCTGATTGCCTGCAGAACTTACCGGTTCCAAATAGCAAACCCGCCATAGTATAACACTCCGGCGGGCCAATCTTACCTTTAGGCCGACTTACGCGCCTCTAATTGCCTACTGCGCGGAGCAGACTTCCCAATACCCGGGAAAAACGGCCCAACTTCTTCCTGATAGGCGACATATTCATCGCCAATTGCATCCACGAGGTCTTTTTCCTCAAAATGCTTCACCGCGATGTAGATATAAGCTGACATAACAACCGTAAACAGCAGGTGACCGGCGGTCATGGTCGGTGTTGCCCAGAAGGCTATCAAAAATCCCGCCATAATCGGGTGGCGCACGAGACGGTAGAACAGCACTTTGCGAAACCCGGTTTCGCGAAAGTCGGTTTTCTTTAGGTTCACATAGACCTGTTTTAACCCGAACAGATCAAAATGGTTGATCATGAACGTAGAGGTCAAAACGATCAGCCAACCAACCCAATGAACCGTCAGCAAAACATATCCAAGCGTCGTTCCACTTTGATCCCAGATCACCGGTGTAATCGGCTGCCAGAATACAAGGATCAGCACCAATGCAAGGCTGGACATCAACACATAGGTCGACCGTTCAACTGCTTGCGGGATGATCTTGGTCCACACCCGCTTAAACCCCGGTCGCGCCATAACACTATGCTGAATCGCAAAGACCGAAAGCACCACCAGGTTGACGATCACCGCCATCACAACGGGGCCTTCTGCGCCGCCATCAATCCCGCGCGGGACAACGATGTTGCCGATAAAACCGATCGTATAAAGGAAGCTGCCAAAAAATATGAAATAGGCTGCGATCCCATAGATGAATCCAAATAGACGTCCCATAAGAGCTCTCCGTTGTTGTACACATAGGAAATCTTAGGAAACGCCTGAATTCATTGCTTGAAGATGGCATTGAGATTACGCTTTGGTTTCAAGGATATTTTGTCAGTGGGGGGCTGAGTTTTCTTTGGTCTATCAGTTCGACACTTATTCTTTGGACACAACGATGTTCGAACTTCGCGAAAATGTCGCTGCAGTTGCCATTGAACCGCAAGTTTTCAGCCTGCTTTTATACTTAATCCAACACGCCGATCAGGTCGTATCTAAGGAAGAGCTGATTAACGAAATCTGGAATGGCCGCGCAATTTCGGACACCACCCTCAGCAGCCGTATTTTTGCATTGCGCAAGGCGGTTGGTGATACCGGCGAAGAACAAGCGATCATCCGTACCGTTCCGCGCCGCGGGTTCCGTTTTGTCGCGGATTTCACGACCGATGACCCGCCGGCAATCGCAGAAACCACAACACCAATCACATCAAGACCAGCGCCCGCTGCCGCAACCGTTCACCCAATTCTGGTTGTTCTGCCATTTCAGAATGCCAGCCCAGCCACAGAACAACATTTCTGCGATGGCCTGACCGAGGACATCATTGCCAACCTGACTCATTTCTCCGAGGTCCGGGTGATCGCCAGCAGCACGTCATTCCGGTTTAAAAACCTCAACCTGTCCCACGCAGAAATCGCGGCTGAAACGGGCGCGGTCTATATCGTTGAGGGTAGTGTGCGACACGAGGGCAACCGGATGCGCATTGCAGTTCAACTTATAGAAGCCGCAACCGGCATATCGCTTTGGGCTGATCGTTATGACCGGCTGGTGGAGGATATCTTCGCGGTTCAGGATGCTGTCACCCATATGGTCGTCGCATCGCTGGGGGTAAAGATGCAAAGCGCTGAACTTACGCGCGCATTGGGCAAAAGCCCCTCAGACCTCAGCGCTTATGAATGCCTGCTTCATGCCCGTCGCTATACCGCAACAATGAACGAGGATATGCATGCCGACGCGCGCAGTCTGTTGGAAAAGGCGATCCAGCTCGACCCGAACTACGCCGAAGCCCATGCGCTTTTGGCGAATGTTTACCTTGCAGAGCACAGGATTGATGCGAATCCGCTACCCAATTCTGTAGGGCGGGCATTGGCGATGGCACTAAAGGCAGTCCAACTCGACCCACAAAGCGCTTATGCTCATTGCTGGTTGGCCATCGTTCACTTCTTTCAAAAAGACTTCGCGAAATTCGAAGCGGAAATGCAGCGCGCATTGGCTTTGAACCCGCACGACCCAGAAATACTGGCCGAGGCAGGGCACTATTATGCATTTAACGGAGAGTTTGATCGCGGTGTCGAATTTGCGCGTCGCGCCCGGGAACTGAACCCCCTACACCCCGGTTGGTATCACTTCGCCTATGCATTGCTGCATTTACACCAGCGCAGATACGAAGAGATGATGACCGACGTTCAACGCATCAGCATGCCCAATATCTTTTGGCCACATATGCTGGACGCAGCAGCACTCGGGCAATTGGGCCGGATCGGCGAGGCGAAGGCTGCTTTGGCGTTGATGCACGAAACAAAGCCGGGCGTTTCCCCTGCTACCGAATTGAAAAAGTGGAATGTCCCGCCGGCCGATTTTGAACATATGATGGATGGGCTGCGAAAGGCCGGGTACAAAGAATAAGCACTAGGGGCTTGCATACTCACGCATTTTGACGACAGTTCGCCGCCAAGTGCTGCACCACGCGAAAGGTTCTCCCGATGAAATTCATGGTTTCAGAAAACGCCGTCTGGCTTGTGGAGGGTGTGATTGCCCACCGCCTTATCCACCCACAAATTGGCACTGACCTTTCCGCACTCACCGCCTTGTCACCAACAGGTCGCGAAACGCTCGTCACCACCGCCCGCACCAATGCTGAACAGCGCGCCGTTGCAGACCTCACACCCCAGCTCCCCATCGCCCGCGCAGGCAAAATCCTCTGCCTCGGCCACAACTACATCGACCATGTAAAGGAGGGCGGATACGACATCCCGAAATATCCGGCCATCTTCATGCGCACCACAACGTCGCTGACCCCGGCGGGCGGGGCGATTATCCGCCCCAACGTCTCTCATCGGCTGGATTTTGAGGTGGAGCTGATGATCGTTGTCGGCAAAGGCGGCCGCAATATCAAAGCCGCCGAAGCGATGGAGGCTATTTTCGGCTATACCGTTTTCAATGACGGCACCATCCGCGACCACCAAAAACGATCACACCAATGGACCCCCGGCAAAAACTTTGACTCGACCGGCGGCATCGGCCCATTTGTGGTGACGAGGGATGAAATCCCCGACCCACAAAACCTGAAAATGACCACCCGATTAAATGGCGAGGTCATGCAAGACGGCACCACAGCCGACATGATGTGGAAAGTCGCCCAGATCATCGAAGTGATGAGCGAATTCTCTACCCTGGAACCCGGAGATCTAA
>JBMYPG010000014.1:0-43021 GCA_049600095.1 Pikeienuella sp.
AATTTAATGCTAAACTAATTCTTTGGATACTACAATAATCCAGAGCACTTTCAATGAATGATACCACAAAAGCAGCAGCAAATTCCTGCGTATCCATCTAATCTTCAGGCTTCTATTCGTCGGCCGGGGTGCTCTTTAGTCCATTGCCATCAGTGGCTGGACTGTCGTCCGTAGGGACGGATTGATCAGTCACATGAGGATGCTCAGTTGCATTTGGTGCCTTGCTATTCCCTAGGGCACTCTGGCTTTCGATCAGATTCTCACCTAATATTTCTGGATCCTTACCACCCGATGACCCAATCCAAAAAATGAAGGTCACCACCATCATTAACATCACTGCGCCAACAAGTGCGTATGGTCCATATTGTCTCACCGCACTCATTCCCGCCGATAGACTTTTTTGGGGCGGCATAACTCCATATACCTGCTCCGATGGAACAACCTTTTTGCGGTGATTTGTATTTGCCGCAACACTCCGCTCAAGCTCCCGCACTTTGGCCGACAAGTTTGACGTTCTTTCGGTTAAACGCGAAACTAGATTTTGCAGCTCAGCAATCATCACTTGCTCTGCTTGGCGATCCATAAATTGAGGGGCAATATCGGCTGGTTCAGCAGGGCGATGAATCTCCAAAGATTTCCTTTTAGAAGCACTTTTCTGCTTAAGCGGTGGAATCTCTCTTATTTGCTGGATCCGTACAGCTTTTTCTTCTTCTTTCGTTACGTACTGCTGGTACTGCTCCCTGATCTCCGCACACATATTTACATCAAGCAGATCAAGCCCCCTGGGGTCTGTGAACGCAATCAATGTGGGACAGACTTTTATTCGGCTAAGGCACCACATAGCCCGCCAGACATCGACTTGAGATAGGTCTGTTGCAACGCCCCAGCTCTTTCTAACACCATTGGGATACGGTCTAACATTCGCACCCGACCGAACGCTTTCCGGAAACAGCCCAATCGGCGAGTTTGGTGGCGAAAAGCTATCCTCATATTGTAAGAGGTTTTCGTATTCTTGAAGAACAACATCAACGTCACTTTCAACAAGCGGGTTCGCAAGGACCGCGCAACCGGCGATTCCAGCACGTCCTTTCCTATCCTGGATAACACGAAAGCCCCCAAATACCCTCGACGAGCGGTCATCAACAAAAATCGAAAGAACGAAATAGCCAACACTTCCCTCCCGCCTCGTTTCAGATTGTGAGGACCTGAGGTCTAACAAATCCAAACCAGCATCGAAAAGCAGGTCTTCAGCAGCTATTTCAAATCCCTGAAACGACGAGAAAATGGCCCGCCCCTGGATCAAACTATGCTCGCCTATTTTTGACCCTTGCTTCATCTACTCAGACAGTCCTATAGCCCTCAACATTCTGCGCCAGAAACTCGCTTTTATCCTAACCCCAGTAAATGTTTCGTAAGTCCACTTCGTAATTCTTGCGATATTGTCATAATTTGGCGGGTCTATGACATAGGCGGTTGGTTTCCCGTTTTCGCCGACCTTTGTGCCCATTTTGCCAATTTTAAAGATGGCAATACGCTTGTGCGCAGGATCGGCGGCCCAAGATTTATAATGCTGTGCAAATGACCCCATATATTTGCCCAGAAACAATTCAACAAGTGGGCCTGTGAGTTTCGTCTCACTTCGCCCAACCAATTCGTTATCTTTAAGCAAATCCAAAGCCTGATCGGGATCGGTCACAACTGTTATCAGCGGCGTTCGAGACCTTTCTGGATAATGAGTTCGAATAAAATTCAAAAATGCAGGGTACAGCGCATTGGGCTGCTTTCCATCAGTATCAGTCGCAATACCATTTGGTGAAACAATAAATGCAATAACAATGCGCGCATTCGGGTTCCGAAACAACCGATCCAACGCAGAAGGGAATTCCACCGCCCCGGCATCATCTTCCACGAGCAATCGCTCAAAATGTTCCCCTGCGACCTCCAAAAAAGTCATGTTAAGCGGAGGGTGCCGCCCAATACGTGGTCGTATCTGATATCGCAGCGCGCGAACCATATCCGGCCCCGCAGTTGCGCTCGGAAAATCCCCCGAAATCCACAGTGTTCGCCACTGATTGATGATTTTTGCCTGGGCGTTGCGTTGTGCAACCGGTATTTTGCTATCGACGATTTCAGTCCCATCAAAATCGTCCTGAGAATCAACATAACGTAACAAATGAAAATGCAGAGTCGATTTACCCGACCCGGTCTTACCAAAGGATAGAAAGAAATTGCCTTCAGCATCTTCCGCCATATCGGATGTAAATTCCAACTGTTCTGGGTCAACAGAACCCTGAAACAACTCCTGCGTCGTTGGGCTGATTGTAGATGCCCCCACTGACTGCTGACGTGAAGGGCTCTCAGATATTCCAGATTTGTCTTCCATTACAACACCTGTCCTTTAAAGTATCGGCCCGAGAGAACCTTCATCTTTGCCCTTAGCAACACCTTCTCCTGGGCGCAAAAGACTAAGAACTAGCAAAACTGGGAAGATGTCTATCAATATTGCAAAAAAGGCGCTCAATACTGTTGCAACCGGGTCGGGCATATCGAAAAATGCATTTCGAATAGTATTTGGTATGCGGCCCAAACGCCCTTCATTTGGGTCGATCCGTCGATGCCGAACATGGTCGCGCAATGGCAAGAGCGCGTTGGCTCGCCGTTCCACTTCCAATGAAGCCTCAGACAGTCCCTGAAGCTGTTCAAGCCCAATATTATTCTGGATATCATTTTCTGCCGAGTTATACTTTTCAAGATATCCAGCCACATCGCCCAGCAGGGCATGAACCGCGAATGTAGGCTCGGTACTTTCGATATTTTGGCGCGTATCCTGAACTAATTCAGAATAGTTGTTAAAAAACGCTAGTTGCGCCGCCTCCGGCTCGCCAACGCCTGGGATTTTTAGCTCTGTGAGCTTAACTCCTAAAATCCCTTGTATATTATCCATGTGAGCACGACATCTCGATGCACAACCGGGGCGGCCTGGGTCTGACATTTGCTGCCACATTAACTCAAGTTGGGTATCAATCTGAGATCTTCTTTGAACCGTCGTTTGCAACACATCGAGATTGTTAAGCGTAGCCCGGGTATTCACCAAATCATTACTGAATACATCATACTGCTGGGTCAGAGTTTTCTTGGTAACATCATCTTCTAGAAAAAGAGTGTACAAATGATTGAAGTTCGACATTGAACTCAATGAAATAGGGATCATCATAAACAATAAAATGCCGCCTATCCTTTCGGCCCCTTCTCGCCTGACCTGAATTGCAATGTCGCAGGCGAGCATGGTCGCAATTATCATTGCAACAAAAAATAGAGTAATTTGACCAGTGTGGAAGAGATAACCGAAATACGAAAGATACGCGCTCATACACAAGCATACGATTGTGACTAAATAATAAAGTAATCTTACAGCAACCACTGCTACCTCCAAAACTTCACTGTCAGCACCCCTATAGCACGACCTATGGAAGCAGTTTTCCACTTCTTGGGCATGAGAGCAACCAAAACCTTACCCTGAAAACACCCGCGCACCTAGCAGCGAAGGCACTCTCAGGCGGGCATCTGCTACTGCGTTCATATCAAGATTAACCATCGACACACCCGGCCCTTCTCCTCCATCGGCCAGAACCTCTCCCCAAGGTGAGATTGCCAGTGAATGCCCCCATGTCTGGCGTTCTGCGCCAACGCCGGCTCTATGATTGCCGCATTGCGCTGGGGCGAGAATAAAGCACCCGGTTTCTATTGCCCGCGCACGCAATAACACCTCCCAATGCGCCGCTCCGGTTGGCCGTGTAAATGCCGATGGAACAGTGATTATCTGTGCACCTGCACGGGCTAGGCGCAGGAATAGCTCAGGAAAACGCATATCATAACAGATCGTCATGCCTACCGAAGCAAATGGCATCGAAATCAACGACATCCTCTCACCCGGCCGATAGCCGGAGGATTCGAAATAAGTTTCACCACCTGATGGAGCTGCATCAAACATGTGAATTTTGTCGTATCGCGCAGCGATCTGGCCGGATGAGTCAATCATAAACGATCTGTTGACGAACCGACCTGCATGGTCATCGGACTTCAACGCAAGCGATCCGATCAACACCCAGATGCCCAGTTCCTCAGCCACGAATTGCAGCCGGGCTAGCGTCGCATCACTCCCTTCAGGTCGCAAAACCGCTCGCTGATGATCGCGGTTCATCGAAACAACGTTGGTCACTTCAGGCGTCACAACAAACTGCGCACCGTTAGCGGCCGCTTGACGAACAAAGGCCTCAGCCTCCAATAAGTTTTCAGCTGGGTCGTCCGAACTGTTTAGCTGGATTAACGAAGTGAGAATATTTGCCATTCTTCACTCTCACTTCCCACAGCCTATCTGGCAAGCCAGTCGAGAACGTTATCCAAATTTTCACTGTTGAGATAAGATATGGCCATGCCTATGTCTTGACGAAGAAGAACCAATTTTTGGGAAGCGCAATGCGTAGTTTTTTCATCCTAACAGCCACTTTTCTATTGTCCTTTGCCACCCCCACATTCGCGGGACAATCAGGGCACGGCAATCATGGTAAATCTATTGAAATCGGCACCGCTGGCCCATTAAAGGCTGGCGCGGCTCAGATTATAGGTGCGCGTTTTCTGGATGTGGATGGCAACATCCGACGGTTAGGTGACGAAAACGGCTCTGGCGCTGCAGCCTTCGTCTTTGTTGACAATGAATGTCCTGTTTCTGCTCGATATTTGGGGGAGATGAACGATTTTGCGGCCGCTGCACATCGTGAAGGCGTGGATTTTTATGTCGTTCTTTCCCACCCTCACCGTAATTGGGATGACGCAAGGGCTCTCCGCGATCAGTACAAACTGAACATGCCAATGCTGCTTGATCCCTCCGGGGATCTCGCGTCCCGCCTCGGCCCTTTGTTCATGGGCGAAGCCTTTGTGGTCAGCGGCGATGATCGTATGATCTATCGCGGTCGTATCGACGATCGCTTTGCGGGTATTGGTCAGCTCCGTCGCAACATTAGAAACCACGATTTGCTTGACGTATTGGCCACCGCACAAAATCCCGGCCAACCCCGCGCCACAGGCGCTGTTGGGTGCTTTTTCGAAGCGTGGGGTGAAAAGGAATTGGCCAATGTTACCTATGCGCGTGACATTGAACCTATTTTGGCTGCCAACTGTGTCGAATGTCATCAAACGGGCGGCGTCGCCCCATTTCCGCTACGAACCTATGACCAGTCAGCCGACAGATCCGGCATGCTCGAATATGTGACCCAGGAAAAGCTGATGCCGCCATGGCGCCCCGTGCCACAGCATGGGCGGTTCAGGGATGAACGTTATCTTTCTGACCATCAGATTGCCCTCTTTTCCGCATGGTCGAACAATGACGAAGCTAAAGGAAACCCAACCGATGCCGGCCCAAAAGTAAAACTACCTGACCCCGGCTGGCGCATGGGCAAGCCTGATCTTGTACTGCAATTGCAAGAGCCGTTTAGCGTTCCGGCAACGGGCGAGGACGTTTATCGCTATTTCGTTATCCCATCAGGCATGACCCAAGACCGTGCGATAGTCGGTATAGATTTCCGCCCCGGCGCAACCGCAGTTGTTCACCACGCCAACTTTTTTGTTGATTACGCAGGCAAAGGACGGCGAATGGACGCAAAGGATTCCACGCCCGGTTTTTCTGTATTCGGCACCGGCGGCTTCATGTCGTATGACGATGCAGATGATGCCGGATACGGCATAGGCGGCTGGGCACCTGGCGCTGAACCCTATGCCATTCCGCCCGGCGCTGCGATTTGGATGCCAGCGGGCGGCGATATCGTCATTGAAATCCACTACAAATTAAACGGGGAAGCACATCAGGATCAAAGCCAGATCGGGTTTTACTTCGCTGATAAAGAACCGGACGAATGGGTTGATGGCTTACTGATCGGCACACAGGATGTAGATATCGCAGCAGGTGATGATGCCTATACTCGCCACATTTCTATGGATGTCCCAGTTAGTTTTCGCTTACTCGATCTGTTGCCGCACATGCACTACATTGGTTCAAAAGCACGCATGATCGTAACCTTTCCCGACGGACGCAAACAATCGGTCTTTGGAATCGAAGATTGGGACCTACGGTGGCAAAATATCTACCTACTGCGTGAACCCCTTGCGATCCCAGCCGGTAGTCGCATCGACGCTTGGTTCGTTTGGGACAATTCCGAAGATAACTTCGACAACCCTCACGATCCACCACGACAGATGAAATGGGGGTGGAAATCGGACGAGGAAATGGCCGAAATCTGGATGGGGGTGCTAATCGACAACCCCGACCGAAGGTCAGAGCTTATCGAAGCTAGCAACCAGACTTGGTACTACTCAGACAGCAAACCCTTGCCATGATGTCACGAGGGCACGCGCCAATCTTGAGCCTATCATTTTGGGGCAATCAATAATCACTACAAACCTTGCCGATGCTCGGGAATGCAAAACTGGGACTCTGCTATCGTTTCAATGGCGCGCGCCTATATCCCGCGGCCTCTGCAATATGGCGTTTCCCCACCTGATCTACGCCATCCAAATCAGCGATCGTGCGCGCCAATCGCATAACACGGTGATAGCCGCGCCCCGTCAGGCGTAATTTATCTGCCGCTTGGTCTAACAGGTTTCTCCCAGCCGAGTCGGGCGCGGCAGCTTGCTCCAGCAACTCTCCATCCAGTGCTGAGTTGGTGCGAATTTTCACCCCTGCGTCCTCGAATCGCGCACGTTGGCGATCACGGGCTTGGGCGACACGGTTGGCAATAACCACACTCGGCTCCCCCCTCGGCGCATTCGACAGATCGCGTGGCGTTACAGCAGGAATCTCTAGCTGCACATCCAACCGATCCAACAGGGGGCCAGAGATGCGCGCCTGATAGTCCAACCCACAATTCGGCGCACGGCTACACGCCAGCGCCGGGTCAACCAAATGCCCACACCTACAGGGGTTCATCGCTGCAACCAATTGAAATCGGCTGGGATACCGCACATGCGCATTCGCCCGCGCAATCATCGTCTCGCCTGTTTCCAATGGCTGTCGCAAACTCTCCAGTACAGGCCGCGCAAACTCAGGTAACTCATCCAGAAACAACACGCCATTATGGGCCAATGAAATCTCACCCGGCAACGCTCGCCGCCCTCCACCAACCATCGCCGCCATAGAGGCACTGTGGTGCGGGTCCTGATATGGTCGCCGCTGTGAAATGCGCCCCTCCTTAATCAACCCCGCAACCGAGTGGATCATTGACACTTCCAGCGCCTCTGTCGGATCCATCGGCGGCAGAATACTGGGCAGACGTTCCGCCAACATCGATTTGCCCGCCCCCGGTGGCCCAATCATCAGCATGTTATGACCACCAGCGGCAGCGACTTCCAGCGCCCGCCGCGCGCCTTCCTGCCCTTTAACATCCGCCAGATCTTTCATATCGCTTTCATTACCCGGCGACGCAGGACGGGGCGGCGACAATGGCCCGCGCCCATTGAAATGATTGACCAGTGAAATCAGGCTCTCAGGGGCCAGAACCTGCACGGCCCCCACCAAAGCAGCCTCCGGCCCGCATGCAGCCGGGCAGATAAACCCACGGTCCGCCTCCGCCGCGGCCAGGGCAGCTGGTAGTGCTCCGGTAACGGCTCCAATTCGCCCATCCAAAGATAACTCGCCCATCGCCGTATGCCGGGCGATTTCATCCTCTGGCGCAATATCCAAAGCAGCCAGCAATGCCAGCGCAATCGGCAAATCAAAATGCGCGCCTTCCTTGGGCATATCAGCGGGGGCCAGATTGACAGTGATACGCTTGGGCGGCAACGCCAACCCAATCGCATTCAATGCCGCCCGCACACGTTCCTTGGATTCTGCAACTGCCTTATCGGGCAACCCGACCAAGGCAAACGACGGCAGGCCAGACGAAAGGTGACATTGCACCTCAACTTCGCGCGCCTCCATCCCCTGAAATGCAACTGTATAGGCGAGCGTCGCCATAAAATTCCCCGTTAACCTTTACTTGATAAAGCTCAAGCCAAGTTAACAATGGGTTAAAAATGCAAAAGATTTCCTATGGTGCAGACCACAATAAAACTAGGCCCATCCCAACATCTTTGTTCAACAAATATGCAAAAAGTGGCCGCAGGCCACCGCTGCTACAGCAGCAGGCCCAGAACCAACCCGATGGCCCCGCAGGAACCACCAGCATTGCCAATATCAATCATCGCTAACTTCAATGATCGCTGAGCGAAAGCATAATTGAGCCCAATGTAGGCCCCGGCAATAAACAGACCGACACCCAATCCACCAATCAACCCTGCGCCTGCCCCATACAGGCCCGCGCCGACAAAGACATGGCGCAAAACCCCAGAAACAACGATGGCAGCAATGATCGCCACAGCATAGGCACCTTTGGCCTTCGCTGGTTTCACATCATCATCCGACAGGCCAACTTCTGCCTGCCAAGCCTTGCCAAATATCGTGTACCAGACAGCGCTAAATACAAACCCAGCCGCCGCTGCGCCCAGAACAATTACATAATCCATCGGTTTCCCCCTTGCCCTTCTGTCTGTTTACTACCCCAAAGCAACAGGAAACGAACAGGGTAATCTGGTGCAACGCGCTCTAAATACTGCGCACCACACGCATTGTCAGGTTGATCCGTCCACCCTTGGGCAACAACGGTGAAACGCCAAACCTGATACGATCAACACCATGATACGCCAGCCGCGCTTCGCCGCCCATGACCAGCACATCCCCAGAGTTCAGTTCGAAACTCTCAGTAGGCGATTTCCGCTCCAACCCGCCGATTCGAAATCGCGCGGGATCACCCAGCGAAATTGAAACAACCGGCGCATCATATGCATCTTCATCCGCATCACGGTGCAGCCCCATTCGTGCCGATTCGCTATAGAAGTTGATCAAACAGCAATCCGGGTCACCGTCCCAGCCAGACACTTCACGCCAGATTTTCAGGATGGATTCGGGGATATCTGGCCAAGCTTCCCCATCGGTTTGTTCAGTCGAGTACCTATACCCACTTTTGCCAGTCAACCAACCGACCCGACCCGCAGATGACATACGCACTGACATCGGCTTGCCCCATGGCGTCATGGGGGCGATCAGGGGAGCAGCTACCGCAATGGCGCGCAAATCCTCCACCAAAACCTGCTGTTCATCGGCGGTGATCAGGCAGTCATACAGCCTTAATCCGGGTTTGATTTCTGTAAAAGATAGGTTTGGTGACATGGGTGGAAAGTTACCGCCCATCAACAGGATGGTCCACTATCTTCATCTACCGCGGTTATTGACAACCATAGAGAGACGACAAAGCCTATTTGGATACGCCCCAACAATGGCTGCGCAAATCGTCATCCGTGGCCTTCACCTCGGTCAGATCAAAAGAACAGATCGCCACTTCATCTTGGTTCCGCAACAGAATCACACCGCTACCCACGTCGGTGACGATCATGTCTTGATAGCCCTCAAGCTCACCAAAACCTTTTTCCAGTGGGGCCCATTCGCCTAACTGGCCATTGTCGGCAGATACGGCACCAATAGTCACGCCAATGACCAATCCGATGAAAATACCTCTCCACATCACGCATCCTCCAACGCACGCAAAACACGAACTCCACACCGCTTCTTACCGAATAAGGCGTCACACATCCACTATTTTGTGGTGTCAAAACACTTCACGGGCATCTTAAGGGCGTATTTTGTGAAAAAATGGGCACAAACGTGGCCCGGTCCCTGGGTGCCGGTTTTCAAACCCCGGCATCTCACACATAATGGCACGTGATTGGCGTAATTGACCGAGTAAACGCTGCAAATTTGGGGCATTAATCGCAATCTCCTGCCTAACTTCCCCACAATGATGAATTTTCCCTGAGTTCTGCGGTCGCATTGCGCCCCAAATGCTTGCGGCACGCGCGTGCAGCACCTATATACCCCGGCGGATGTGCATTAGGGATAAGCGCATTCAATCTACCCATTGGGATGGAGGCCGGGGGCCTCAATTTGGACCCGGCGTCGCAATCGCCAGAAGAGAAGGACTTAATATGTCAAAAGTTATCGGTATCGACCTTGGCACCACCAACTCATGTGTATCAATCATGGACGGCGCAACGCCCCGTGTAGTTGAGAATGCAGAGGGCGCGCGCACCACGCCGTCAATGGTTGCTTTTTCCGAAGATAAAGAACGCCTCGTTGGCCAGCCTGCCAAACGTCAGGCCGTAACGAACCCAGAGCACACATTGTTCGCTGTCAAACGCTTGATCGGCCGTCGCAACGACGACCCGGCTGTCGCGAAAGACAAGAAAATGGTGCCATTCAATATTGTTAAAGGCGACAATGGCGACGCATGGGTCGAAGCGCGCGGCGACAAATATTCACCCAGCCAGGTCAGCGCATTCATCCTACAGAAAATGAAAGAAACGGCAGAAAGCTACCTCGGCGAAGGCGTCGACAAAGCGGTCATCACCGTTCCTGCATATTTCAACGACGCTCAGCGTCAGGCGACCAAAGACGCCGGTAAAATCGCTGGCCTCGAAGTGCTCCGCATTATTAACGAGCCAACAGCCGCCGCGCTGGCCTATGGCCTCGACAAAAGCGACGAAGATAAAACCATCGTGGTCTATGACCTCGGCGGCGGTACTTTCGACGTTTCAATCCTCGAAATTGGTGACGGCCTGTTCCAGGTTCAGTCAACCAACGGCGACACCTTCTTGGGCGGCGAAGACTTCGACCTTCGCTTGGTCGATTATCTGGCTGATGAGTTCCAGAAACAGAACTCAATGGACCTGCGCAACGACAAGCTCGCGCTTCAGCGTTTGAAAGAAGCAGCCGAGAAAGCCAAGATTGAGCTGTCATCTGCCGCCCAGACAGAAATCAACCTGCCCTACATCACTGCTGATGCATCTGGCCCAAAACACCTTACGCTTAAGCTGACGCGCGCCAAACTGGAAAGCATCGTTGACGATCTGGTACAGCGCACGCTGACGCCATGCAAAAAGGCATTGAAAGATGCTGGCCTGACAGCCGCTGACATCGACGAAGTGGTTTTGGTCGGCGGTATGACCCGCATGCCAAAAGTTATCGAAGTTGTGAAAAACTTCTTTGATAAAGAGCCACACAAAGGCGTTAACCCTGATGAGGTTGTCGCCATGGGCGCTGCCATTCAGGCTGGTGTTTTGCAGGGCGATGTTACCGACGTAACGCTGCTCGACGTGACACCATTGTCACTCGGCATCGAAACACTCGGCGGCGTATTCACCCGCCTGATCGACCGCAACACAGCGATCCCTACAGAAAAGGGTCAGATCTTCTCAACTGCCGAAGACAACCAGTCGGCTGTGACGATCCGTGTGTTCCAGGGCGAGCGTGAAATGGCAGCGGATAACAAAATCCTCGGCCAGTTTAACCTAGAGGATATTCCTCCGGCACCACGCGGCATGCCACAGATCGAAGTTAAATTCGACATCGACGTAAACGGCATCGTCTCTGTTTCAGCCAAAGACAAAGGCACAAACAAAGAGCATAAGATCACCATTCAGGCCTCTGGTGGTCTGTCCGATGACGACATCGACAAAATGGTGCAGGAAGCCGAAGAAAACGCCGAAGCAGATAAAGCGCGGAAAGAAGGCGTAGAAGCCAAAAACCACGCTGAAAGCCTGCTGCACTCAACCGAGAAATCACTGGCAGAGCATGGTGATAAGGTTGAAGATGAAGTGAAAGTTTCGATCGAAGACGCAATCGCAGAGCTGAAAGAAGCAGTTGAAAGCGATGATGCAGAAGCGATCAAAGAGAAAACTCAGGCGTTGACCGAAACGGCAATGAAGCTGGGTGAAGCCATCTACAAAGCACAGATGGAAGAAGATGACGACGGCGGACCAGCAGCCGCTGACGAGGCATTCAAAGACGCCCAGGCAGATGCTGCAAAAGATGATGATATCGTCGATGCCGACTTCGAAGAAGTTAAGGGCGATAAAAAGTCTTAATCGGTATAGGGGGTAGATCAGGATGAACCATTTCGATCTACCTTCGAACCACGCTCCGGGCCTTGGCGACAGCTTAGGCCCGAATTACATCACGCAAGTTACTGGTCTTTGCGACCATTCGTTTTCTCGTTGGGTTAGCTTCAATGTCTAAGCAAGATTTCTATAAAACCCTTGGCGTAGAACGCGGGGCAACGGACGCTGAGATTAAAAAGGCGTACCGACGCAAAGCGCGTGAGATGCACCCGGATAAGAATAAAGATGACCCGCAGGCCGCCGATAAATTCAAAACCGTTAACGAAGCGCATGATGTACTAAAAGATCCCGAAAAACGGTCTGCCTATGACCAATTCGGTCATGCCGCCTTTGAAGGCGGAATGGGCGCAAGCGCTGGAACACGTGGCGCGCAACAAGGTGGCGATTTCGGCAATGGTTTTGCCGATGTATTTGAGGATCTGTTCGGCGACTTTATGGGTGGTCGCGGACGTAGCGGCGGCAATGGTCGCGCGCGCGGGTCCGATCTGCGTTACAATCTGAAAATCTCGCTGGAGGATGCATTCCTCGGCAAAGAAACCTCCATTTCTGTTCCCGGCTCTGTCGCTTGTGACAGTTGCAGTGGCACAGGTGCCGAAGGTGGCGCAGAGCCTATTACCTGCCCAACCTGTGCAGGCCGCGGTCAGGTTCGCGCACAGCAAGGCTTCTTTACCATTGAACGTACCTGCCCAACTTGTGCGGGTCGCGGTCAAACAATCAAAAACCCATGCCGTAAATGTTCAGGTCAGGGCCGTGTGGCCAAAAACCGGACCCTTAACGTACGCATTCCCGAAGGCGTGGAAAACGGCACACGCATTCGTCTCGCTGGCGAAGGTGAGGCAGGCGCACGCGGTGGCCCACCCGGTGATCTCTACATTTTCCTTGAAATGGCAGAGCACCCATTGTTCGAACGCGACGGCCTAGACCTGTTCTGCCGCGTTCCTGTGCCAATGACCACAGCAGCATTGGGCGGAGAGATCGAAGCACCAACTATCGATGGTGGTCGCAGCCGTGTAAAAATCCCGGCAGGCTCCCAGTCTGGCAAACAGCTCCGGCTGCGCGCCAAGGGCATGCCGCAGTTACGTGGCGGACGTTTCGGCGACCTCTATCTGGAACTGATGGTGGAAACACCGGTCAATCTGACCAGCCACCAGAAGGAACTGCTTCAGATGTTCGAGGCTGCCAGCGAGGAAAACAACCCGGAAAGCGAGGACTTCTTTTCGCGCGTCAAAGGGTTCTGGGATGGGATGACCGGCTAGGGCCGATAACCCATTAGCGAAGCGGCGCCCGCCACCCGGCGGCCCGCGCCACCTCAACAGAACAAAACCATCTCTCACCCTTCTGGGTACTAATCCGCGTCCGGCCATAAGCCTCCGACCCCGGCATGTGGAATATCCGCCCATTGGCAGAGATATTTCCTTTAATATCGCAACCAACCGAAGGCGTGGCAGCAACCTCCACTGCCTTGGGCTGCCTCATGGCCTTGCGATATTCCCATGGCGCAATTGCCGAGCCATTCCAGACACCAACATGCGCATCACGCGCCGCGTTTTCTTCGGGGGCATATAGGTCAGAATATTTAAGATACGCCCAAGCCAACCCGGCACGGGTCAAAGCGGCACCAAGGTCAACTCCATCCGCCCGACAGATCGCAACAATACGTCCGTAACGATCGCGGGCCCGTTCTTCGCAAAGCACTGCCCTGTCTGCTGCCATTTGTTGAACAAAAGCTGTCGCCGCTCGCCCGCAAGCCCATTCGCGCCCATCGCGGTAGCACACCTGCCGAGTTTCCGGCGCATCAATGCCAAACAAGCGGTACTTCACGCCCTCAACAACAATCGTATCACCATCAACAACGCGCGTACCTGCCACCACAAATTGGGGTAAGCAGAGAAATAGAAGGGCCATAAACAATCGCATGACCCCATGTTAACACATTGTTAATCAATTATTAACCTTAGTTAACGCCTTTGGTAGCGTTGTAATTTGACTCGGTGCGCGGTCAGACTATCTCGACATCTCACCTGATCGCATCTACGCATAATCCACTATTGCCAGAGATCATTATGCCCAATTACCCCAGTGCCATTCTTTCTCATCGACGCGCTGATATCGCGGTCCATTTGCTTGGACTGATACTCACTATCGTCGCTGGCACACTGCTCATTACTGGTGCCATGGGTACCCTAAAGGCCACGATGATTGCCGCAGTATTAGTCTATATCCTCTGCGCCCTCATATCGAATTTAGCCTCTTGGGCCTACCATTTTTCGCCATGGCATGACCGTAGAAAACTGTTCCGCCGCATTGACCATGCTGCGATTTACCCCAGCATTACAGGCACCTTCACACCGTTTTTTGTGCAGGCCAACACGACTTGGACTCTGTTTCTGCTGCTCCTCTGCTGGGCGCTTACTGCCTTGGCAATCTGGAATAAAATCACCAACGAAAACGTAAAATCACGCTGGTCCACCGCCTCATACCTCGGTCTAGGCGCAATCGGACTTTGCGCCCTGCCTGATCTGACCAATGTTCCCATTGAAACCCTATGGGCGATCATCGGTGGCGCGGCCTGTTACGTCATCGGCACAGGCTTTTATGCCAGAAAATCAATGCCCTATCGCTATGCCATCTGGCACATGTGGGTGAACTTCGGTGGCATTTCGATGTTCGTCGGTATCTGGATGGCACTCTTTTGGTGAGCTGATTTCCTAAGACAAAGGAAACCACCGCATTTTTGTTCAAAAGACACCGCCGCTGGAGGCACCGCCCAAAGGGCGGTTAACCCACCCGGCAACCGGCCGCTCCATCAACCCGCAAATGCACGCCGCTGATGAATGACGCCTCATCCGAGGCTAGGAACAGCGCCGCATTGGCAATATCCCAAGCGGATCCTTGCCGTCCTAACGGCACAGATGCAGCACGTTCTGCCGCCACATCCTCGCGCGCGCGCCCCCAAGCCTTGGCCCGCGCATCAACAGCCATCGCCGTATCAATTTTCCCCGGCTGGATCGTCACCGCCCGAATGCCATATTCCGCATTCTGAATCGCCAACTGCTCCGTCAACGCCAAAATCGCCGCCTTAGAGGCTTTATAGCCTACCCAAGGGTAAGTCTCATTAACTGCGATGGAGGATATATTGATGATAACCCCGTTGCCCTGTCCACGCATCACCGGCAGGGTATGCTTACAAGCCAATACCATAGACCGCAGGTTCAATCGCATCAGGTGGTCAAAGGCATCGGCGTCAATCTCTGTGATCGGCGCATCACCCGCCTCAATCGACAGCCCGACATTGTTATGCAGAACATCAACGCCACCCCATCGGGCAACGCAGTCATCAATGGCGTCTTTAATGTCCTCTTCGACCAGCACATTGGCAACAAAGGGCGCGGCGCGCCCACCGGCGGCAACAATTTCATCTGCCACCGCCGCAGCCGCCTCCGGGCTGTGATCAACAACCTGGACCGCCGCGCCTTCACGCGCATATGTCAGCGCTGTAGCCCGGCCATTACCAATCGGTGCATCGCTTCCACCAGCTTGCCCACCACCAAAGATCAGTGCCGTCTTGCCTGCCAACCGCATGATTAGCCCGGATCACGTCGAAGGCTTTGACACATACAATGTACGCCACCACCGCCCTGAGTGATCATGTCCAACTCAGGGTCATAAATGGTGAACCCGCGTGCTTTCAATTCAGCCTTTAACGTCTTTGACGCGGCAGGCAACAAAACCCGATCATCACCCAGCGCCACCACATTGCAGCCCAGCGCCATGGTTTCTTTAAATGGCACGGGAATGATTTCAATGTTCTTCGCGCGCAGCCAGTTGACCACATCCTCGTCGGTGGTTTCCAAACACACTGCTGCCAGCTTAGGGGCCAGCATCACGACCATAAGGTCGATGTGCACATAATAGGGGTCAATATCGACCAGCCGAACTTCCCAGCCCTCAGCCTCAAACCAACCACGCAATTGGTCCGCCGCCTCAAACTGGCTCCGGCCTTCCTCGCCTTCCCAGCCGATCAGAACGCAACCGGGCTCAATGACGTTGAAATCACCGCCCTCAAAACAGCCTGCAGTCACATAATCGTAAATCGGCACGCCCAAACGCTGATAGGTTTCAATGGCACGGAAATTTTCACCCCGCCGCCACCACTGAGACATATTGGTGATCACCGCGCCAAATGGCGTCATGATGGAACTGTCGCGCGCATAAACCTGATAGGGCAGCACTTCGTCGCCTGCATGGCTATGAACTGTAACGCCAGCGCTTTCATAGGCTGAAACCATCTCTGCATATTGCGTTGCAGCCACGGCTGGATCGAATTGCACACCCCGGCGCAGCGTTTTTTTCGACAAAGAACTCGTTTTCAGCCAACGATAGTTTTCAATCGGCCCCAACAATACATCGCGCAGAACGCCATAGTCAGAATCGGCACCCCAATTGTTCAACGTGGCCGTTCCACCACCATCGCGCCGTGCCCGCAAAGTGAAAGGCGTGCTCTCGTTTGCACCGTCCATCTGTCATCTCCTTGATTCTGTCGCCTCCACCCTTACCCGGTTCAGGCTGGCCAACCAAAGCAAAGATGCAGCACGGGCGAAAAAGGTGCGGGCAGCCTCAAAACTGCCGCCGTTGCTTTATCGGAAAATCCGGCAACAAGCACGCAACCAAGACCCGATTCAGCGGCTTGTAAGGCAACATTCTGCGCCGCCGCTCCAGCTTCAATATAAACATTCCCCGGCCCGCGACGCCCAAATGGTGGCTGACCGGCAAAGGCCGCCGTTGGCCCGGCAAAATCTGCAGATACAGTCAGCACACCAGCAGCAGTGCCAACCCAAGGCTGCTCTCCAATCGCAGCCTCTTCCAATTCGGCCTGAACCTCACCAGAGCGAACAAAACTTATCGAACCGTCGCGATCCACTTTGTGCAGTCCGACATCCATACCGGTAATCCGCGCGACGGACACTGATAAATGCAAAGGATGCAACGCATGAGCTGAGGGCGCTGTCCTAAGCCCACCCTCACCGGTTACGCCCTGCGCGGCATAAACCAACTGTTCAACCGTTTCACGCCCAACAGCATCACCTGAAAAATCGCGATGACTACGCCGCGTTTTCAACGCTTCAGATAGGTTCATTTCAGACCTCATTCATCAGGCAAAGTTGGTTGCAACCCATACTTTCAGTCAACTGCGGCCATTTCGGCCAGCGCCAGTTGTCCAGGTGCCTCCTTAATCGGCAAATGGATCAACGCCGCCAACAAGCCCAGCGCCACAGCAGCCCACCACATCGTAGTGTAATCCTGCGCCTGATCATACATCCACCCACCCAGCCAGGCACCGATAAAGCTGCCCGCCTGATGGCTCAAAAACACCAAACCCGCCAAGGTGGATAGAAACTTGAGGCCCTGCGTCTGCACGACCAACCCCATCGTCAAAGGTACAGTGGACAGCCATAACAGCCCCATGATGGCCGAAAACACCAACACCGAAACTTCAGTTATCGGCGTCAAAATAAACACCGCAATGACGATGGCGCGGGCGCAATAAATGCCACTCAGAACCAGCTTTTTCGACAGCACCTGGCCGGCCCAGCCGGAGAAGAACGAACCCGCGATGTTGAACAGCCCGATCAAGGCAAGCGACCAACCACCAACCCACGCTGCCAGCCCAAGGTCCACCACATAGGCAGGCATATGGGTTTGGATAAACGCAACGTGGAAACCGCAGACAAAGAACCCGAAAAACAGGCAAAGATAGCTTCGCTCACCAAAGGCCACACCAATCGCCGCGCCAAAATCTTTGGCACTCGAATCCGTCGCCGTGGGTTTCGATACCCGCGCAATGACAAACAGAAACGGCAGGATGCAAGCAAAGCTAACGCCAATCATCAGCAGAGAGCTTTGCCACCCCATCGCGCCAATCATGGCAATTGCCGAAGGTGCCGCAACAAACATCCCTAACGAGGCCGCAGCAGTTCCCAGCCCCAGAATAAAGCTCCGCCGTTCTGGCGAGACAATCTTGCCCAGCGCACCGATGACAATCGGAAACGAGGCCGCCCCGGTACCAACGCCAACCAACAGGCCAGTTAAGATGAATAGCGTCGGGTCTGTCGTCATCCCCCGCAGTACAAAACCCGTACCCGCACAAATCGCCCCAAAGGCCAACACCCGCGCCGTGCCATAGCGGTCAGCAACCATCCCGGCGACAGGCTGGGCAAACCCCCAGGCCATCATTTGCAGCGCAACGGATAAGGAAAAAACCTCTCTCCCCCACCCCAAATCCGCAGACATTGGCGCAAGGAAAACACCAAAGGTGGCGGAAAAGCCAAAGCCCAAAAAGGCAACCATACAACCGCCAAAAATGGCTGCATTCAGCTGACTACGGCTGGTCAAATTTGAACTGGTCACCAAGAACCCACCTGTTGGCTGCGGCTAGGTCATAATGCAGACCACAGAAAATCCTGCCTGTCGAATATCCTTATGTGATGGCCAACCGAACAATTTTTCACTCGTTTACCCTTCGTGGGATGACATGACCTATAGGGAATGATTAGGTGCAGGCGAGTTCCAACACCCTAATGATATTCGGAGAGCCCCATGCCCATCACCGCCGGAGAAAACCTGCCTGAGGCAACCTTGATCGAAATGACCGCAAAGGGCCCCGTGCCGGTCACGATCTCTGACCTGACCAAAGGCCGCCGTGTCGCTATGTTCGCCGTCCCCGGTGCCTTTACCCCCGGCTGCCACCACAAACACATGCCCAGCTTCGTTGCTTCAGCGGCTGAGCTCTCGGCAAAAGGCGTCGATGACATCGTCTGCCTGTCAGTAAATGACCCCTTCGTCATGCAGGCATGGGGCGAAGCAACCGGCGCAAACGGCGCAGGCATCCGCATGCTCGCCGATGCAGATGGTTCGTTTACTGAGGCCCTCGGGCTGGCATTCTCAGCCGCCCCCGCTGGCCTGCACGGCCGCTCACAGCGTTATTCAATGCTGGTCGAGGATGGCGAAGTCAAAATCCTGAACGTAGACGAACCCGGCCAGATCGTATGCTCACTCGGCGAAGCATTGGTCGATCAATTCTAAGGCCCAAACCCCCGGCGGCAACGTCGCCGGGGATACCCTTTTAGGGGACCACCGCCCCCGAACCAATCCGTTCAACGGCTCTAACTACTTCGTTGTTCGCCCCTCTGGGATCAGGCTGGTATCAACGGCGATCATATCCATACAATCAGCCCGGACCAGCCCCAGCCCAGCACATAACCTCTCGGATGATACATTGCCTTCCCGAATCCCGGTGAAGAATTTCCGAACACCATATTGTTGTTCCATCGCGATAAGGGTCATGGCACCGAGTATAATTGCCAACCCCTGCCCACGCCGGTCTTCTTTGGTCGCCAGCATGCCCCACCATGCCTCGCCACCGCGCGGGTGGGATGGGTGAAATTGAGTGACTGATGCCGCTGTCGCGACAACATCACCGTTTTCGGTGCTGGCATACAGGCAAACACCCTCTCGGCGCTGGCCGCGAACAAACGCACCATTTGGCAACAAAACGCCGCAGCTTTGGGTGATGGCATCAATGGCCTCCATCACTTCGGGTGGGGTCGACGCATTTACTTGATGGACCTGAATGTCCGTGGGTAATTCGCGCGCACTAATAACCCGCTCCGCCGCAACCAAGCTAGCCGCCCCACCGCGCCATTCCTCATATTCATCAACCACAAACCCGGCACTTTCCAACCCCGCTCGACGTTGCGCTGCCACCACCTTCGGGACACCACAACAGGCCGCAGCCCCTTGCATGCGGGTCAGCGCAATCTGTAGTTCAAGGTTGTCACCTGTATGATCAGACAGTTGCACATCTCGCCCATGACAACCAAAGCGGGGGTCATCCTTCACAAGATGCCAAAGCGGTTCTGCGCGCTGCATCAGTGCCTTTTGGGCCGGTGAGCCATGATATTCTGGTTTAAAATCCAACATGATGCGCCATCCTCTTCTCGCGTTAAGCCTTTGAACAGCCGGGCAACAATACGTTCTAGGCTAACCTCATAATCGAGAGCCCCCACAAGGTGGGCGCAAAACAACCGCAAATAAATCGCAAAAAAGATCCGTCACCCGCCCAAATTCCGGTGAGTACTACGGCAAATAGCAATGCAACCTATCCCACAAGATCGTGCTATGGTGCCCAGATGAACCCTTTGTCTCAGCCCTTTGATGTGTTCAGCCCATGCCAGCAAGGTTGAATATCAATCTAAACGGTCCGTTTGATGCCCGCATCGGGGACAGCACAATCGGCCCACTATCTCGCCGTTCGCAGGCGCTATTGGCCTATCTAGCCCTACAACCTCGAAACACCGCCAGTCGCGCCGCTGTTATGACGCTACTTTGGGGGGACCGCAGTGAAGGTCAGGCCCGCGCATCTCTCAGGCAAGAGCTTTCGGTTCTTCGTCGCATCATACCCGACGAATTTCTGATGGCTGATCGACAGAATATCTGGCTGCTAAACGCTGACATTACAGTACCCAGCGAACATGAACTGCTCGCTGGCTTCGATTTGCCCTCGCCGACGTTCGAAGAATGGCTGCGCGACACACGGGCAACCACCAGCAACACCCCCAAATCACCACAGCGAACCGGTCGCCCTGCCATCGCCATTCTGGCATTTGAGCAGATCGGCACGGCGGAAACCGAAGCGTTCGCAGATGGGCTAGTAGAGGAAATCACAGGTACGCTCAGCCGCATTCGCGACTTTCATGTCATAGCAAGACAGTCATCTTATGCGCTGAATGGTGAAAACCTCACCGTAACCGAGGCCGCCAACCGCCTTGGTGCCGATTACCTGATCAATGGCTCAATACGGGTATCGGGTGAAAAGGTCCGCGTTTCGGTCCAGCTTATCAATGGGCAAGATGGCCGTACACTTTGGGCCGATAAATTCGATGATCACCTTGATGAGCTATTCGATTTACAGGACCGCATTACGCTTCAGATCGCCGGTCAGATTTCCCCAAACCTTCGCGCAGCCGAAGTTCAAAGGGCGCGAACCCAGCCGCCTGCAAACCTGAGCGCCTATAGTTGCCTATTAAAAGCCTACCCGCATTTTTGGGCGCATAGCCGCGACCATAACCTCCGGGCCATCGCCTATCTTGATCAAGCATTGGAAAGGGATCCACAATATGCGCAGGCCATGGCGTTAAAGGCTTGGTGCCATGCACAGCACCCGATCTATATGTGGTCAAATACGCCAGAGGCTGACCGTGCCATCGCCCTGAAATGTGCTGCCGAAGCCGCGCAAAATGTCGGGCAAAGCGCCCCAACCCTCACCGCCATAGGCGCAGCTTACAGCATCGCCGGCGCGGATGCGGGTCTGGCGTTATCCTACATAAATCGCGCACTGGACATTGACCCAAGCAATGCTTGGGCATGGCTCAGGCTCGGTTGGCATGGCACTTATACGGGGGATGTTGCCTCCTCAGAAGCCGCCTTCGCCCATTCTCTGGCACTCAGCCCCCTTGACCCTTTTAAGTTCAACATGCTCTCAGGTCGCGCTACACTATTGGTCCAATGGACAGACCGGTATGAAGAGGCCGTCGCGCTGTTTGAGGAAGGATTAAGATTAAACCCAACCGCCACTTGGCAATACCGCGACCTTATCAGCGCCTATTATAAACTGGGTGATCGCCAAAAACTGAAATGGGCTGGGCAGCAGTTGCTTAACGCCTATCCGGGTCTAACGGTCCGCAAAATGGAAAAGACTTTTGCACGGATAAATGAAGCAATAGCGGACAACCATATGATCCGATTTACTGAAGCAGGAATTCCATCAGGTTAACCACCCTCACAACCGATCTGCATAGCCCTTTAACCACTCACTACGCAGCGCATTGCTTTGCCCGCGAAACCCTTCGCCTGCCTCCACGCTGCTTACAATTCGATCCGGCCGAAAGTGGCGAAAATCCTGCCGCGCCTCGCACCAAGCTGCCAGAATGACGGCTTCTGCATGATAGGCAATTGCTAATGGCAGGATTGTCCGGTGGCTTTTTACCCCCTCACCATCGCGATACACGATCGACAGCTTCTGCTCTTCTCTGATTGCTCGGCGAATGTCTGACAGATCCACACTCTCCGGCTCCTCCGCCCCCCAGGTGGAGGCAAACAGGGTCTCGCTTAACTGCGTTGCTGCTGACAGTTTCTGCGCCGCCCTGCGCGCAGCTCGCTTCAGGCCCCTGTCGCCGGTTCGGGCGATCAAAGACAGCCCAACAGTAATCGCCTCGGCCTCCTCAACATCAAAATTCACTGGCGGCAGGTCAAATCCGGGCCGCATGACGTATCCAATGCCCGCCTCACCCTCAATGGGCGTTCGCATGGCCTGCAAGGCGGCAATATCGCGATAGATCGTCCGCTTGGCGACTTCCAACTCATCCGCCAATGCTTGCGCGGTCATCGGCCCACTGGCGCTGCGCAGCACTTGTATGATCTCAAACATCCGCGTTGACCGGCCCATCCAAACACCCCTTTCCACGACGCATCATTTAGCGCATCACTGCTGACACCATGCTGTCATGCAGTGATGCGCTAACAAGGGAGTCAATCAATAAATGAAGGCGTTCAGATGATCACCACGAGCACATCTAAGCACAATACCTACCGCACCGGCGTTGCCTTGCTCCTTCTGTCCGCTGTCGTATTCAGCAGCGCAGGCATCTTTACCAAATATGTCGCTGCCGATGGGTGGAATGTGATTTTCTGGCGCGGCCTTAGCGCCGCAATTATCACCTTCGGCTTCGCCATCGCAGCGGGGAAATTTAGGGCAGAGCTTCGGGCCTTTGACCTAACCGCCGTGTTCGCTGTGGTCTTGATGGGCACTGCGTCTGCTGCCTTTATCTCCTCATTCAAACACACCAGCGTCGCTAATGTCGCCCTGCTATGGGCCTGCGCCCCCTTCGTAGCAGCGCTACAAAGCTGGCTGTTTTTACGGGAGGCACCAACAAAGCGGGTTTTGGCCTGCAGCACGCTGGCCCTTGTTGGTGTTGCCATCACCCTCAGTTCATCCTTTGGTTCCGGCAATCTGTTCGGCGACATGCTGGCGCTGATCATGGTCATCCTGATGGCTGGAACAATGGTGCTGTACCGCGCCCGACCCGGCTTGCCGACGATGACACCAACAGCCCTATCCTCGGTCATGCTGTTGCCAGTCGCCGCATGGTTTACCCCACCCAGCGCAGCCTCCGTCGCTGACATCAGCGTGCTGATCTTGTTCGGCCTTGTCTTTGCAATCGCCTCTGTTTTGCTGATCGAAGGCGCAAAATGGGTTCCCTCCGCACAGGCTGCATTGCTCGGCGCATTAGAAACACCCCTGGCCCCAATCTGGGCATTCCTTATCCTTTCCGAAAAACCAACCATGGCGACGTTGATCGGCGGTGGTGTTATCATGACCGCAATCATCCTGTCGCAACGCGGCACACGAAACAGGGAAACCTTATGAGCATTCGAACAGACAAATTGAACCGCAGTTTTCGCGAGTTTATCGAAAAACAGATCGTATTCTTTGTTGCCACCGCCGCGCCTGACGGTCGGGTGAATATGTCGCCAAAGGGGTTGGACTCGCTCAAAGTGCTGTCAGACAACCGTATCGTTTGGCTCAGCGTCACAGGCAGCGGCAATGAAACCGCCGCCCACCTGCTCAAATCCCCCCGTATGACGCTAATGTTCTGCGCCTTTACTGGCCAGCATTTCATTCTACGCACCTATGGAACAGCCAAGGCGATCCACCCCCGCGATCCAGAGTGGTCTGAATTCGCACCACTTTTCCCTGACTATGCGGGTGCCAGAAATCTATTCGTGCTCGACATCGACCTTGTAACAACATCCTGCGGCAGCGGCGTGCCAGAGATGGAAGTAGTTCGCACCCGCGCAGAAACCGACTTGCTGCCATTCTATGCCGATATGGGCACAGATGGGGTGGATGCTTACTGGCGTAAGAAAAATACCAAAAGCTTGGACGGCTACCCAACGGGCCTGTTTGACGAATAGCCCTGCAAACCGGACAAAAAAAGAGGCGCGCCTTGCGGTGGCGCGCCCAAGTGAATTCGTCTGTGGGACATTGATTGTCTATAGAACAACCGAATCTGGCCCGTGTTGGACAGCATTTAGGCCATTTAGTGTCACCTAAGAACTGAGGCGCAATATCTGGGCCAGAAGCTCGTGAGTATTCATCAGGCCAAATGACGGCTGGATCGTGGAGCCAACTCTCCTCGCAATCCTTAGTGTTTAACCGATCTCTTCGGTTTTACCTGCTGCCTGCTCTTCATCTCGCAACCGATGCAGATGAGCGATGAAATAACGGGTGTGGGCGTTGTCTACAGACTTTTGCGCAGCATCTTTCCACGCTTCGAACGCTTTGTCGTAATTTGGGAAAATGCCGATAATATCCAGATTGTCAGGGTCACGAAATTCGGTTCCGCTGGGGTTCTTCAGCTCTCCGCCGAATACCAGGTGCAGTCTGACGGCCATGGGGGCCTCCTTTAACGATGCTGTAACCGCGCCAACACATCGGCATGTAAGGCCGGTGGCCCGGCAACAACTCCGGGCATGCGTGGTTGCTCTGCGTTATAGCGCCACTGACCACCTTTGGAAGTGGAAACGGCAGCCCCAGCCTCGGCTGCGATCAATTCACCCGCTGCAACGTCCCATTCCCACGCGCCGCGCAGGGTAAAGGCGACATCAAACGTACCCTCGGCAATCAGGCAATGGCGAAACACCAATGAATTCTTAAATACCCGCTCCACCGGTGGCGCACCACCGGGCCAGTTTTTCGGGTCCATCTGCATTTTGCCAGCCAGCGCAGCAGCACCATCAATGTTGCTCCGATTGCGCACCGTCAGCCGCGTACCATTCCGAAACGCGCCACCACCTTTGGTTGCCCAATACATCTGATCGCGGATCGGAAAGTAGGCGGTGGCGGCAATGACTTCTCCGCCCCTGACAACCGCCAGTGCATGACAGAAATCAGCATCACCGCGCATAAACGCCCGCGTACCGTCAATCGGATCAACGATAAACGCTACGTCACGGTCACAGCGCGCTGTATCATCCTCGGTTTCTTCTGATAGCCAACCATAACCGGTGCGTGCTTCGGTCAGCTTCGCTTTCAACATCCGGTCGATGGCTATATCTGCCTCAGTCACTGGCCCGGCGCCGCCGCCCTTATCCCATTTCTCAATGTCCTTTTGGAAATGAGTGCGCGCAATGTCACCAGCCAATCGGGCATGGTCAATCAGCAACGCAAGGTCATCGGCAAATTCCGGATTAGCCTGAAGCAATGGTAAGCCCCTCCACCATCAAACTTGGTACAATCATCGATTTCGATTTATCTGCATCATTCGCCGCCGTCAGACGGGTAAGAAAGTCAGGCAGCGAACCAGCAATCGTCAGCTCGTTAACAGCATAGACGATTTCACCACCTTCAACCCAAAAACCTGAACCGCCCCGGCTATAAGACCCGGTTGTGGGGTTCACAGACGAGCCAATCAGCGAAGTAATGATCAATCCTTCACCCATATCGCGGATCAAATCTGCACGGCTCGTGCTGCCTTCGGTCACACTCAGGTTCGACAACCCCGGCGAAGGCGGCGACCCAATACCCCGGCGCGCGCCGCCCGGTGCAGGCAATCCCAGTTGCCGGGCAGTCGCTGTATCCATCAACCAGCCCAGCAAAATGCCGTCCGCAATCAACGCACGACGGCTCAGGCCCATGCCCTCACCATCAAACACCCGCGATCCACCGCCGCGCACGCGAAATGGCTCATCAATCAGGTCAAACCCGGCGGGCAACACCCGCTCACCCATTTTATCCTTGGCCCAGCTAGACCCGCGTGCAACCGAACCACCATTGATCGCGCCCAACACATGGCCGATCAGAGAGCCTGACACCCGTTCATCAAACAGGACCGGATATGCACCGGTCTTGGCCTTGCGCGGGTTCAACCGCTCAACGGCACGCTGCCCGGCCCTTGTGCCAATCTCGGCAGGGTCTGCCAGATCTTCGGCCCAAATCCGGCTGGAAAAATCGTAGTCCGTCTCCATCCCCAGCCCTTCACCCGCAACTGCGGATGCGCTGACAGAATGGCCCGTGCGTTCAAAATCACCGGCGAACCCATTGCTGGTGGCCAATGCAATGCCTGAACGGCTGTATCCTGCGCTGGCGCTCTCGGCCTGCGCCACACCCTCAACAGCCAGCACAGCAGCCTCTGCTGCCAATGCGGCCTGCTGCAATTTCTCTGGCGAGGGTGCCTCACCCGGATCGCATAACTCCAAATCCGGCGCAGCATTCAGGTCTGCAAAATCTGCTGGATCAGCCAACCCACACCACGGATCATCGGGCGCAACCTGCGCCATCGCAACAGCGCGTTCTGCCAGTTCCACCAACACCTCTGGTGACGGATCAGATGATGAAACGCAAGCCTGTCGCTGACCAATCAGAACCCGCAGGCCATAATCAACGCTCTCGGCGCTTTCAGCCTCTTCCAGCGCGCCTTCGCGCACCGACACACCAACATCGGTTGAGGTCGCAACAATCGCATCCGCCTGATCCGCACCAGCAGCACGGGCAGCCTCAAGCAATGATTGCGCTAGTTCAGCAGGGCTAAGCATCAATCAAAACGCCCGCATCGCGCCATGAACCACCAGCTCCAGCGCCAACAACCCGGTAACGATAAAGCCAAGCAACATGCCCCAAAATCTCAGGCGCATAGAACCATGGCCCGCAAAATGCAGCCCATGAATAAGCCGAGCAAAGGTGTACACACCACCAAGAATCAACAGAACATATGTCGGCGCGCCCAGCATCTCTCCAAGTCCCATCATGATCATGGTCATCGGGATTTGCTCGGTCGCATTTGCATGACCACGAATGGCCATCGCCATTGCTTTGTCACCACCATCTCCCAATGCCAGCTTATTCCGGCGACGGTGTTTGATGACCACAATGGTCAGCCACATGATGATGAGGGCGTTTAACCCAGTGTAAAACGCAGTAATGACCGGAGGCGTCATGGATATTCCAATCTCGTTTTAGTTCAGCTTAGACTGTGAGAAAGCTGACACAAGCGGTCAAACCCACCCTGTCAGATCACGGTTCAGAATTTCGACCATCATGTCGATATGCGCCTCATCATCATTCAGGCAGGGAATGTAATCAAACCGCTCTCCACCCGCTTCGATAAACGCTTCTTTGATCTCTTCGTTGATCTCTTCCAACGTTTCCACACAATCAGATGAAAAACCCGGGGCCATGACTGCCATATGTTTCTTGCCAGCTTTCGCCAGCTCAGCAACTTCAGCAACGGTATAGGGCTTAATCCATTCGGCCTTACCGAACCGAGACTGAAAAGTGGTGACAATCTCATCATCACCCCAACCAAGACGTTCGCGCAGCAACCGCGTCGTCTTGAAACAATGGCAATGATACGGATCACCATTATCCAGATACCGTTGTGGCAACCCGTGATATGAAGCGACCAAAACATCAGGCTTCGCATCCATCGCCGCGTAGGCTTTATCAACCGAGGCTGCCAAAGCATCAATATATAATGGATCTTCGAAATAAGCCGCAACAGTACGAATGGCTGGCTGCCAGCGCATTTTCTTTAGATGCGCAAACGCTTGATCATTCGCGGTGGCCGTAGTTGATGCGGCATACTGAGGATACAATGGAAAGAACACGATGCGATCGCAACCAGCATCATGCAGCTTCTGGATCGTTGTACCCGTTGCCGGGTCACCATAGCGCATGCAAAAATCAACCATAACCTTGTCGCCATGCTGCTCTGCAAACCGAGCAGCAACAGCCTCTGTCTGCGCCCTTGTGGTGGTCAATAGCGGACTTTCATCCCGTTCGGTATTCCAGATAGAGGCATAGGCCTCACCCGATTTTGAGGGACGGAAAGTCAAAATGATGATGTTCAAAATGAACCACCACACAAACTTCGGCACTTCAATAACACGAGGGTCTGAAAGAAACTCTTTCAAATACCGCCGCATGTTCCAATAGTCAGTGCCATTCGGCGTACCAAGGTTGACCAAAAGTACACCGGTTTTGCGCACCGGAATGGCCGGATGGCCCTTTGGCGCATGGGAGAGGCGGTTTGCTGGCGTCATATCGTTCATCTGGCGTCCGTATTTCTTAGATTTTGTCAGACATTATCCAACACCGGTCAGCGATAACAGGGGGTGGCGGGCCTAACTGTGCGTTTTGGGCAGAAAGTTCCTAATAGGCATCCTCATCCAAGCTTCAAATCCCACACGACAGCAAATAAACGTCAGTTATGGAAATGAGGCATCTCCGGGTAGAGCATTTTAAATACGTACCTACGTGTCGAAATCGTCAGACGGTCATGAAAGATATCCAAAGCCGCGTCAGCCTGTTTCTGAGACAGCCACCCATCATCTATCCTCCAGTTTCGAAAGAACAGCCAATCCAGTGCATTTTTGCGCGTGAGCTCAATTGACCGCCTTGCCTGCGCTGCCGTTGGGACCGGCAGAGAACGGGCGTTGGGTCCATGATCCTGATGCAACTTTTCGTTCGTAGTACGATGCCACTCGATACGGTCTGCGATTTGTTCCTCAGTTACGCGAAGCAGGTTTGTGATTTCGAGGATAATCTCATCAGGTATTGTTTCTGCAGTTCGTTCCGCTGAAGATACAAAACGCGGGTCTTTCGTAAATTCGAGCGCCCAATTTCCAGGCTCCGCTCGCCAAAGCACCAGTTCGGCAGCCTCGGTCCACTGCCCACTAGAAACTAAGTTAAGTTTTTCTAATACATTTATAACCTCAGCTTGCGCATAGGCTGGCCCAAGTCCGTTACTTGCCAGAATATTTGGCGCAGGCGGCGGCGGAATGCCTATTGGCGTTACGACAAAACCATTGCCAAACCGTACTGGAGGAACACCCCCATCTGGCCGGCGAAACGTTATTTGGTTCTGTTGATTGGCAAGCCAAAGCACCGCAATACAAATATCATCCCATCTCGGCAGTTCTTTTGGTACGGCTGGGTTTTGACGAGGAACCACTCCCCAAACTCGCTCTTCAGCCTGTCCAAGCGCTACCAACGCCATACAACCAACTTGGTAGGCGGTTGAGAAATGATGCACCCAACCATCTCTATCGAGGCTGGCGGGGAGGTTTTTGGATATAAACTCTATCGTCGCTGGCACCCAATCGCGCGAGTTACTCATTAAACCGTCCTTCCAGCTCGCCTTTAAACCACTTACCGCTCAGGCTTCTCACCAGCCGAAACCTCCGCCACACCCAAAGCATCGGACAATCGCGTGCGCGCCGCACCCGGCCGCAGCGGTTGCTGCTGGTTCGTCGCCGGGGCCCAGCCCGTCAGGTACACAATCTCAAATGTGGCGGTCACGCGCCCGGAATCGCTGGCAAAATGGTGCGCGTAAATCTCTGCCATCCGCAGCATCGTGGCCCGGCGTGTAAAGGTCTTGCGCCGCGCCTCCATCGGGTTCGCCTCCCCCATCGCGCGCAAATCGCGCATCAAGTGAAAGGCGCTTTCGTATTCGACAGGAATGCGGTCCACATCCGCCACCGGCAATGCCAGCCCGGCCCGTTGCAGCAACGCGCCGAGATCACGAATTTCGCCCATCGGCGCAACACGCGGGCTCATCCCGCCCTCAACCTCGGCTTCTGCCTCGGCAAAGCTGGTGCGCAATTCATGCAGCGTCCGCCCCCCAAACATCGCCGCCAGCGCCAGCCCGTCGGGTTTTAGTGCCAACCGCATCTGGCTCAGCACCCCCACCGGATCATTCACCCGGTGCATGGTCAACGCGTTGATAATCAGATCATGATTGCCCGGCGACATATCGGGTTCATCCGGCTCACTAACCCGCGCACCGGCTCCGCCCAACTGCGCAGCCCCAGCAACCTGTACCAACGCCTCACCGCCAGCCTTCGTGGGTGGCAAAGCACGCGCCAACCGCCCCTGATCATCAGCAACGACGCAAACACGGGGAAAGGTCCGCTTCACATCCTCCAACCGATCGACCACGCCCTCAGCAACACGAGCGATCAGGAAATCTGCATCCGTTAAGGACTTATTAATCCGAGATGCCCGATGCTGTCGGGTAGTATGATCGAACAAAGGCACAGCAGCGGTTTTCCTATTTCTGCGCACAACAGCGCGCGCGGGTCACGCTATACCGCAGGCAGGCGGGTGGTGAAAAGCTGGTTATCAACCGCAGCCGAGCACCTGACCCAGTTTATCTATCCCCCCACCTGCCCCGGTTGCCGGGCAGAGCTTGCCGATGGCCACGGCCTTTGCCCCGATTGTTGGAAGGAAGTCTCCTTCATCGCCGGTGATGCCTGCGATAAATGCGGCGCACCAACGATGACCGACGTAGCAGCAGGTGGCGATTATAGGGGAGAGATTCTGATCTGCGATGCCTGCGCCCACACCCCCGGCGCATGGTCCAAGGGCCGGGCCGCGGTCGTTTATGATGGCGTTGGGCGGTCACTGACATTGAACCTAAAGCACGGTGATCGACTGGACATCGCGCCATTGGCCGCAACATGGCTGGCCCGCACATTAGGGCCGCTGACCGACCAAGCAGACCTCATCGCCCCAACCCCGCTCCATTGGACGCGGTTGGCTCAACGCCGCTTCAATCAGGCCGGTGAACTGGCACGCTCTCTGGCAATACAAATCAACAGGCACGATGCCTTGGCGCTAGACCTGTTAACCCGCACCCGCCGCACACCCAGCCAGGGCGGGCGGAACCGGCAAGACCGCTATGCCAATGTCGCAGGGGCCTTTGCCGTCACACGATCTCAACAGAAACGCATCGTCGGCCAACGGGTTTTGCTGGTTGATGATGTCATGACCACAGGGGCGACACTGTCAGCCTGCGCCGAGGCTTGCCGCACTGCCGGTGCCGCCGATGTGAATGTGATTGTTCTCGCCCGCGTTGCAAGGGACGACTGGCCAGACTAAATGTCTTTCCAACAAGTGGAGAGAACCCGATGAAGCCTGTAGAAATTTACACCACCCCAATCTGCGGATTTTGCCATATGGCCAAGCGTCTGCTGACCAAAAAGGGCGTCTCATTCACAGAAATCGACGTGATGATGACCCCTTCGCGCAAAAAGGAAATGATGCAACGCGCCAACGGCGGCCGCACAGTTCCCCAGATTTTCATCGGCGGCACCCATGTTGGTGGGTGTGATGAGCTTCACGCACTCGAACGCGGTGGGAAGCTGGACGCACTACTGTCCGCATAAACGTGCAGCTCTGAAAAACAGCTAATGAATTCACGTCGTATGCCATCGATTTCATGTCGCCACAGGCATAGTCTTGAACGACACTCGCACACAATACTGTTCAAATCCGGGATCACCTCAAAGGCATCTCGCAATCGCTGGCATAGGATTTGAACATGACTCCCAAATCACCGATCGCTATGGATTGGTTCACCATTTCCGCCCCAGACGAATATGGTGTCCGGCAGATAGAGGTGGCCCATACTCACGACTATGGTGGCGGTGACATGTGGCTTATTGAGGGTACGGAACGCTGCTTGTTGGTTGAAACCGGCGCAGGCATCGCGCCGTTACGTCGATTTCTGGAAACGGCGACAACGAAACCGATCATCGCCTTCGCATCAGTGGGTTATTATGACCATGCTGGCGGCCTTCATCAATTTGACGAACGGCTAATCCACAAGGCCGATGCACATCGGGTATCTCAGCCAACCCGGCACAACACGGTGGCCGAATACTACATGGGGACCGAACCGGGTGTAAAACCTTACGATACTTTCGATCCCAATCGTTATGTGATGCCCGCATCAGAACCAACGCGGCTGTTAGCAGACGGCGACACCATAGATTTGGGCGACCGCATCTTTGAGGTATTACATCTGCCGGGCATCACAGCTGGGGCCAGCGCCCTTTTTGAACGCGAAAGCGGCATACTGTTTACGGGCGAGGCATTCGTTTGGTCAGATCGTTATCTTTATGATGGCGAACCAGCGGAGCGTAGCGACGATGCTGATCAGGTTGCCTTTCGCAACTCCCTCAACCGCCTCATCGACCTGCCAGCAACGGCAGTTTATCGCGGTCATTATGGGCGTAGTAGCGCTGCAGAGATGAAAGCGGTCGCCGCAGATTATTTGGCGGGACGGGAATTTTCGGCCTGATCCAGTCCAAGCTCAAATCTTTACAGCATGTCTAACCATCTAAGCTTACCGTGGTTTGGCTACGGCACAGCGTAAACGGAACGCTAAGGTCCCATCATCTAGTGCCGCTGCAGGCAGGTCATCTCGGTCCTGAAAATAATCCTGTGTCAGTAACCAAGGCTGCCTGTCACCTTGGCGCGGTAACTGACCCAGACTACGCGTAAGATAGCCAGCATTAAAGTTCTCTGGCTCCACCCATGGTCGCCGTTCCATTTCGTCATCCGGCAAGACAGGCACAACCACGCCTACGCCCTCCGCGTCCATATGGTCAAATACACGGCACAGATATTGGGAAACCAGATCGGCGCGCAGGGTCCAGCTTGACCTCAGATACCCAAACACCGTGGCAAAATTCGGCAAGCCGGTAAACATCACCCCCCGATGTGTGACGCTATCGGCAGCGTCAAACACCTCTCCATCAACAACCAACTGAATATCGCCAAAAACATTCAACGTCAGGCCAGTTGCCGCAACAATCAAATCAACTTCAACCTCTCGCCCATCCGTCAGCCGTAATCCGTTGGTCGTAAGCTGATCAATATGAGCCGTCACAACCTCCGCCTTACCCTCTCGGATCGCCACATAGAAATCCCCGTCAGGGATCATCGCGACCCGTTGCCGCCATGGGCGATAGGTTGGGGTGAAATGGGTGGCAATGTCATAATCCTCACCCAAATAAGTACGCGCAGCTTCGATCAATTCTGCCGCCAAAACCTCCGGCTCTGACTTCGCCCGATTGGCAGTGTTTTGGCTATCATGCAGATATTTACGCCGCATGATCTCATGAAACCATTCATCAGGCAGATTCAGGGCACGCAGGATGGTGGAAAACTCATCATCCATCACCTTGGGGTAATAAAACGTCGGCGACCGCTGAACCATCGTGATATGCGCAGCCCTATCAGCCATCGCCGGAATGATCGTCGCCGCCGTAGCGCCAGACCCAATCACCGCGACCCGCTGACCAGCATAATCCAGATCATCAGGCCACGTTTGCGGGTGAACAATGCGGCCTTTAAAATCCGCCATCCCCGGCCATTCGGGCATATACCCTTCGTCATGCTTGAAATACCCGGCGCAGCTCCACAAAAAACCACAGCTTATCTGAAATGAGACGCCATCACCGCGCGTAGCAGTCAGAACCCAGCGCTGGGTCTCGCTCGACCACTGCGCAGATTCGATATGATGATTGAACCGGATGTTGCCGCGAATATCATTCTCATCAACCGCTTCTTCCAGATAGCTGAGTATCTCATCAGCGGTGGCAATCGCCACACCCTTCCACGGCTTCCAGCTAAAGCCAAAGGTGAACAGATCACTGTCCGACCGGATGCCGGGAAATGTATGTGTGGCCCAGGTTCCGCCCAGCCCCGATTTAGACTCAAGAATGGCATAGCTGGCATCTGGCCGATGCTGACCCAAATGATAGGCCGCATCAATGCCTGAGATCCCCGCGCCGACAATCAGAATATCGAAATGCTCAATATGATGTTCATCAGTGGGCGAATTAACATTCATGGCCAGCGTCCCTACAGCAACCGGTCCGCCACATAATGGGGCCGACTGAGTAGAACGCTAACGGCTCACCCCGCAGGACGGCAAGCTATTTGGAAACGAAGGGCGCAAGCTGCACCCTACCGCTCCTCAATCAACACCTCGCGCTTACCAACCTTATTGGCCGGGCTCACCACGCCCTGATCTTCCATCTGTTCAACAATGCGGGCGGCTTTGTTGTACCCGATGGCCAACTTGCGTTGGATATAGCTAGTCGAACATTTCCGATCCCGCGCCACAATCATTACGGCCTGATCATATTGCGCATCTTCGCCGCCATCTCCACCAAGGCCCAAAATCTCATCAATCGCCGCCGCGCTTTCTGAATCCTCATCGCCCTCTGTGACCGCCGAAACATACTCCGGCTCACCCTGCGCTTTCAGATGGCGCACGACCTCTTCGACTTCTTCATCCGAGACAAACGGACCATGCACACGGGTAACTCGCCCACCGCCAGCCATGTACAGCATATCGCCCATGCCCAACAATTGCTCAGCGCCCTGCTCACCCAGAATGGTACGGCTGTCGATTTTTGAGGTTACTTGGAACGAAATTCGCGTTGGAAAGTTCGCCTTGATCGTACCGGTAATCACATCGACTGAGGGCCGCTGTGTTGCCATGATGATATGGATGCCCGAAGCGCGCGCCATCTGTGCCAGCCGCTGAATACAGGCTTCGATTTCCTTACCCGCAACCATCATCAGGTCGGCCATCTCGACGATCACGACGATGAACGGCATTTCCTCTGGCTCAAACTCTTCGGTCTCAATGATCGGCTGGCCCGTGCTTTCATCAAACCCGGTCTGAACAGTCCGCGAAAACGCCTCGCCCTTGGCAAGCGCATCCCGCACACGGCCATTGTACCCGTCGATATTCCGGACGCCCATTTTGGACATTTTGCGATATCGATCTTCCATTTCGGCTACGGCCCATTTCAGCGCAACAACCGCCTTTTTCGGGTCTGTCACAACCGGCGACAACAGATGCGGGATACCGTCATAGACTGACAGCTCCAGCATCTTTGGGTCGATCATGATCAGCTTGCATTCTTTCGGGCTCAACCGATACAGCAAGCTCAGGATCATGGTGTTCACAGCGACAGATTTACCGGAACCGGTGGTACCCGCGATCAACAGATGGGGCATCTTGGCGAGGTTTGCGATCATTGGCTCTCCGCCAATGTCCTTACCCAGCGCCAGCGCCAGCTTATAACTGCTGTCACCATAGATTTTGCTGGCCAGCATTTCACGCAGCAGCACCATTTCACGCTTTGCATTCGGCAACTCAATACCGATGACATTGCGGCCCGGGATGGTCGAAACACGGGCGGCCAATGCTGACATCGACCGGGCAATATCATCGGCCAGACCAATCACACGACTGGCTTTCAAACCCGGGGCAGGTTCCAGTTCATACATCGTCACAACGGGGCCGGGGCGCACCGCGCCAATTTCTCCGCGCACACCGTAATCATCCAGCACACTTTCCAGCATGCGGGCGTTTTCTTCCAGCGAGGCATCACTTTCCGTATGCCGCACAATCTCACGCATGCTTTGCAACAGGTTCAGCGGCGGCAGATCAAAATCATCGCTCCGGTCTTGGCCCAGTTCAAACATCGGTTGTTCTTCAGCCACTGCCTTTTTTGATTTTGGCAGAACTTTTGGCGCAGGTCGCTCGACAGGCGGGCGATCGCTCGGTGCACGTTCGACAACAGGGCGCTCTTCGCTCAGGCGCTCAGTTGCCCGGCTTAGAATACGGGGCAGAACAGATGCGCTAGGCTGTGCTTCCGGTTCTTCATCCGCAGGCTCAGCAGCAACCGGCGGCTCATAAGGGTCGGCGTCATCTTCGTCATACAGGTCTATGTCAGAATCCATGGCAGGTTCCGACCGGCGCAGGCCCAGTGGTTTAGGCGGTGCGACCTTCTTTGACCGTGGGCGCGCAAGCGCCGTTGAAATGCGGGTCCACAACCACACAGAAAAACGCGCCAGCGCAATGGTTAAGCCCACAATTACAGCGATCAACGAACGGGTCAGGAAACGCATGGCCCGGCGAAATTCGCCCCAATTCACACCCAGCGCCACCGCGCCAGTTAAGGCCATCAAAAACGCCAATCCCAATGTCAAAGGTATCAACAACTCAGTTGGGTCAGCGGGAATGGCTTCAAACAACACAGCCAACAACAAATCACCCAACATGCCTCCCAGCCCGGTATCCAACGGCCAGCCGGGGATGGGGGAATGAGCAGAGGCAAAGACCGTGCAGACGACGATGGCAAAGGGCGCAACGGGCAGCCGGAACCCCATGCGAGATGCCCCACGATGGGCAATCAACCGGATTGCCCAGACCATCAAAACCATAGGCGCAGCAAAGGCCGCCAGCCCCATGGACCGGATCATCGGGTCGGCCAGCAATGCACCGGGTGCGCCCAGCCAGTTACGGGCAGACGAGGACGTCGCGTTAAACCAACTGGGGTCAGATGGATGGTACGACAGCAACGTCGCCATCAATGCGCCGCCCACCAATGCAAATCCCAATCCGGTCAGCTCTGCACCGCGTCGCGCTAGGAAAGCGCGCGCTGCCGGGGGCAAAAGGGGGTCTTTATCGTCGTCCGTCCAACTAGACATCTCAGCCCGCCCCCCCACTAGTCAAAACATCCCGGATTGCGATCAACCCAGTCCGCACATTCTCTGGCGTATCAACCAAGGCCGCGCGGATGTAACGCGCACCGGGGTCACCGCCACCCAATTCCGGCTCAGCAACACGGGACAGATATGATCCGGGCAGCGTTTTCACACCCTTTTCGCGCCACAGGCGCAGGCAAGTTTCCTCGCCGTTCTCAACTTCGATCCACAGGAAAAAACCAGCCTCCGGCGACATATACCCCGGTAAATTGCCCAGAATATCATCAGCCATTGCATATTTGGCTGCGTATAAGGCGCGATTTTCAACCACATGCGCCTCATCCCGCCAGATCGCGGCGGCGGTCATCTGTGCTGGCAAAGGCATCGGTGCCCCGGCATATGACCGTAACTGGCGCAGTAACTTAATCGCCTCTGGACCACCCATACAGAACCCAGACCGTAGGCCCGGCAGGTTTGACCGTTTGGAAAGGGAATGAAACGCCAACACCCGCTCTGGATGCGCCGACACCTCCTGAACCGCCTGCATTACCCCCACAGGGGCAACATCACGGTAAATCTCTGAATAACACTCGTCGGCAAAAATGCGGAAATCGTATTTCTCTGCCAGCGCGATCAGCCGCTTCCAATACCCCATATCGGCAGTCGCCCCCTGCGGGTTGGCGGGCGAGCAAATATAGGCAACCGTCGCTTGGCGCAGCAGGTGCTCAGGCAGGTTTTCAAAGTCAGGCAAATGCCCGCTTTCCGCCGTCGCGTTCACATAAACAGGTCGCGCACCGGCAGTCAGGGCGGCGACTGCATAACATTGATAAAACGGGTTTGGCAGCAGAACGACAGGTTCCATGCCATTCTTACGCTCTGGCGAAAGCGCCACACAGGCGGCAAACAACCCTTCTCGCGTACCGTTTAGCGGAAACACATGGTGGTCTGGATCAATGGCTTCACCCAAATCATAGCGCGCATTCGCCCAATCCGCGATGGCATTGCGCAATTCTGGCGCGCCCTCATTCGGCGGGTACTTGGCATATAGATGCGTATGGCGCGCCATCTCCTCCGCCAAAAACGGCGGCAGGGGGTGACGTGGTTCACCCAAAGACATCGCTATCTCTGGTCCACCGGGTTCAATACCGTTCAATAGCGTCCGCAGACGCGGAAACGCATATTCCGGCAGGTTCGAAAACCGCTCGGGCGCTTGCATGGCCAATCCTCAATGCTCCGGGGCCTCTAACGGGCCCACTTTAGCATAGAGTGTACAGCCGCAAGGCCTCGCGGTCTAGGTTTTTGGTTTCATCAGCCCGAAACGCCGCTTCAAAGGCGCCGGGTGTCGAAATTCTACCTTCTCGCAGAACGAGAATCATTATTAGGATAAGCAATCGCAAAGCGGAGGACGCTATGATCATCTATCCCACAATTGAATTGCTGAACGGCAAGTGTGTAAGCCTGCATCGCGGGCGTATGGAAGAACCGCAGATCTGGCATGTCGACCCGGTGGCCAAGGCGCAAAGTTTTGCGGAGGCTGGTGCCGAATGGATTCACATTACCGATTTTGATGCCATCGGCGGCGACAATCAGAACGAAGAACTGATCAAAGAGATCATTCGCTCAACCGGCGCATCCATTCAATTGGGCGGCGGTTTTCGCTCCCTGGAACGGATTGTGGAATGGATTGATGCCGGAGTAGGCCGCATCGTCATCGCATCAGCCGCCGTCCGCCAGCCAGAGCTGGTGAAAGAAGCGGCCAAATTCTACCCAGACCAAATCGTGCTCGCGATTGATGTGTTTCAGGGACAGGTGATGACCGATGGCTGGCGCACGCCCAGCGCCTTTACACCAGATAACTTCCTGCAACAGTTTGAGGCCGATCCGCTGGCCGCAATTATCGTTTCTGACATTGATGCAGACATTGAGCAGGCAGAGGATTCATTGGCTCTGATCACCGCAATGGCCTCCGTGGCCCGCGCGCCAGTAATCGCACGGGGCCTCTCTCGCAGCCTCGATAACTTGGCTCAGTTAAAATACGTGCCTTATGTCTCAGGTGCCATATTGGGCCGGGCGCTTTTTGACCGCTCGATTGAATTGGCCGATGCGATGGAATTGGCACAGCCAGACCAAGGAACGGTTGCTCCTTTCGTCTGACACTGATTTGAAACCCAGCTTCTGGCGGGTACATCTCGCCAGAGGTTTTCACTTCAACAGCTTCTTGCCCAAGGTTGCCTATTGCGCAATGCGAAAAACCTGAATCACCTAACGCCGCCTGAAGTCAAAGATTTCAACGCGTTAGGTGGTAACCTCGTGCTTCAAGTATTTCGCATTGCGCTTTAGGGCAACAACCTGCCCCGCACCGGAACTTTAATCATACGTTCCGGGGCCATCTTAAAAGTTAACAGCACATCCATGACTATAACCTCCGGCTTGGCCGTAACCGCCAAATAATCGCCATTCGGGTCGATGACTGTATATTCCGTTTCAGGTAAGACAACCTCCGACATCGGAGAGCATTTGCCAACCTCTAGGCATTGTTGGGCCTTTACGCCATCAACTGAAATGCCTGTCAGAGCATCATCCTCTGATCCAAAATTCACTAAGTGCAGATAGAGAGCCACTTGATTCGACCTACCGGGTTGGGCCGGTTTAGCAACTCCAAACGCCCCTTCGACCATAATGGTATGAGTGGGAAGGCTGGGAAAAAAAATGACATATCCCATCGTCGCAGCCAACAATAAGAAGGCAATCAGGGGTAAAATTCGTGCGCGGCCTAATTGCTGCATTCAACCTAAAACCTCTCAACCCTAAAAAGTACCCCCACACCTCACAATACAACTTTAAAATGAATAATACTCAGCTTTAACGCACATTCTTTAAGGCATTGATCACCTTAGTGACAAAAGGCACAACAGCTAACTCATTCACGTCTTCAGGGCGAATAAATCCAAAACCAGCACCCTCGCCCAATCGAATGTCCCGCGCCTCACCGCGAAACTCCATCGTATAGCAATACAACCGCCAATTACCCCTGCCGGCCCGTGTTTCACGCGAAAAGATGCGTGCAAACGGGCGCAACTGGTCTGCCGTGATGACCAGACCGGTTTCCTCCTCAAACTCCCTAACGGCAATCTCAGGCAAGGTTTCATCCGCTTCGGCTTTACCGCCAAACAGGCCCCAAAGCCCCGGATAGATTGCATCAGGATTATGGTCCCTTAACTGCAACAAATACCGCCCCTGCTCATCAATCGGCAGAATCAACGCGCCATGATTAGGGGTGTCATCCTCCCATTCACCCAACAGGATAAAATCATCATCGTTCATTTACGCCGCCTGTGCTCTTCCAGTCTCGGCATAATCTCAACAAAATTGCAGGGCTTGTGCCGATAATCGAGCTGTTTGGACAGGATTTCATCCCACCCATCCTTGCAGGCCCCCGGGCTACCCGGCAATGCAAACAAATACGTGCCACCAGCCACCCCAGCACAGGCACGCGATTGCACGGTAGAGGTGCCGATTTTTGGCCATGACACCATGTGGAAAGCGGTCGAAAATCCGTCGATCTCTTTCTCATAAACCGCTTTGTGTGCCTCAACAGTTACATCTCGCCCCGTCAGGCCGGTACCCCCGGTGGAAATGACGACATCAACATCTTCATCAGCAATCCATTCGCGCAATTGCGCCTCTAACAACCTCTGCTCATCCGCCAAGATGCGTCGCGCGACCAACAGATGCCCTGCATCTTTCACACGGGCCTCCAAAACATCGCCGGACTTATCATCGGCCAATGTGCGCGTATCTGAAACAGTAAGAATAGCGATACGTACTGGGATAAACTCTCGTTCCAATGCCTTCACTTCTCTATAGTCGGCGCTTCACCATCCAAGGTCGCGCGCAGGGATAATAAATCACGCCAGGACTTGGCCTTCTCACCCGGCTGGCGCAGCAGATATGCAGGGTGAAAGGTCAGCAATACCGGCCTCCCGCCGCCGCGAGCAGGCTGATGCCACCGCCCTCTTGCACGTGTGATCGCCACCGGCTTTTCCAACAAAGTCGCGGCTGAGATTTTGCCCAAGGTGACGATAAACTCTGGTGCTGCCAATTCAATATGCCGTTCCAGAAACGCCCACATCATCGCCGCTTCGTCGGTTGACGGGTCGCGGTTTTCCACCGGGCGCCACGGAATAACATTGGTGATATAGGCAGCTTTGTCTGGCTCTGCCGCACGTCGGTCTAGCCCAATCGCGCCCAGCATCCGGTCCAGCAATTGCCCCGATCGCCCGACAAAAGGAGACCCTGCCCTATCTTCTTCGCGACCCGGCGCCTCACCAATAAACATCACCCGCGCCGCTGGGTTGCCATCCGAAAACACCGTATTGCGTGCACCTCGTTTTAGCGAACAACCTTCAAATCCGGTCATTGCTGCATGCAGGGCTTCTAACGTCTGCGCTTCTCTGGCCAAACGCTGCGCTTCAGTAACTGCTTCCGCGTTCTCATCAACAGCCGGGGCGATACCAGCCGCAGGCGGCTTTGCCCCCAACTGAGTAACCGGCGATACCGCTGGTTTTGGCTCCGGTTTTGGCAGCTCAAACCGATTAATGGGATCGTCAGAAATACACTCATCAACGCCAAGCTCCACCTGCCAGGCAAGTGCTGCCAAAAGCGCAGCTTCGGAATCGGTTGATAGCGTCATATCACCAGCCTACGCCGCCACAGAATTCTGCACCAGCCTGCAAAGCACCGCATTCAAACCAACTAACGCAATCATGGGCCGCACTCAGGGACAGACAACCCCCACCTGCAAATCAGCAACATTCGTCCCCGTCGCACCCGTCATCAACAGGGCCTTTGCAGCCGCCAAAGCGTCATAGGCGTTGTTGTTTGCCAACTCAGCCTCTGGGTCGACACCGGCTGATCTCATTGCGGACAATGTGGCGGCATCAACCACACCACCAGCAGCATCGGTTGGCCCGTCGCGGCCATCGGTGCCGCCGGACAAAAACAACCACTCTCCGCGCGGTGGCTCAGCCTCCATCAACAGCGCGATGCGCAATGCCAATTCCTGATTGCGCCCACCACGACCGTTTCCGGTTACAACTACGGTCGTCTCGCCACCATACAGGAACAATGTCGGCTCAGTTGCGCCCCTCATATCCGTAGCAATCTGCACAGCAGCCTCCGCCACATCGCCGTCCATCCACCCGTCATAACGGCGCATCGCATAATCGGCGGGGGCAGCCGCAACCATCGCATCAACACTGGGCGCATTACCGCCAATCAGGATGTTTTCTACCTCAGCAGTCTGTTCAACCACATCAGCACGCAACAAATCTCGCACAGGTGCAGGGGCCTGATCCCACAGGCCGTACTGCCGCAAAATACCCTCTGCGGCCTCCGGCGCATCTGTATTCCCAACGGTTGGCCCACTGGCCACCACCGCAATATCATCACCCGGCACATCGGAAAGGATCAAAGACGTAACAACAGCAGGTGCAGCCAGATTGGCAAACCCACCACCTTTTAGCCGTGACAACCGCTTTCGCACTGTGTTCATTGCATCAATCGGCGCGCCGGATTTCAGCGTCAGGTCGTTCAGCGCAATCTTTTCATCCAACGACAGCCCATCAATCGGCGCAGGCGTCAACGCACTGCCACCGCCAGACAACAGCAAAACAACCTTGTCGCCTTCAACGGTATTTTCCAGCAAGCGAATGACCACGTCGGCAGCAGCAGCCCCATTGGCATCTGGAGTCGGGTGCCCCGCGCCCAAACATTCTACCCCGGCAATATCAACTTCATTTTCGTAATTCGTAACCAATATCGCCGCATTCGGTGAACAATGACCCAGAACCGCCCGCATCATCGGTGCGGCGGCTTTGCCAATCGCAACCACAAACAGCCGCCCCTCATGGCTCAGCACATCGGGCCGCACCGCCAAGCGCTTTTCAACAGCCGCCAACGGGTCAGCCGCAGCAACACCAGCATCAAAACAGATGCGTGCTATTGCCAATAATTTTTCGCGTTTTTCCATGCAATTGGCCTATCAGGCACTGGCCCAACTTGTCGAGCGTCCTACTTATTTAACGACAGAAACACGCGCTGTACCCTGCCATGTGCATATATCGTGAGAATCTTAACAATGCCGCTGGTGACATCTCAGCGGCGATCATGCACAACAAGCAAAGCGCACTATGACGAGAGAATAGACAAAGTGACACAACCTGTACGCAAAGCAGTTTTCCCTGTGGCTGGCATGGGCACGCGGTTTTTGCCTGCGACCAAAGCCGTGCCGAAAGAAGTTTTACCTCTGGTTGACCGTCCGCTGATCCAATACGCCATCGACGAAGCCCGCGAGGCTGGCATCACCGACTTCATCTTTGTCACCGCCAAGGGCAAATCCGCGCTCGAGGATTACTTCGACAGCTCCCCCGAACTGACCCGCAGCCTGATGGCCAAGGGCAAGGACGATCTGCTGAAAGCCATCGAACCATCCAACATGCCCTCCGGCGCGATCAGCTATATCCGCCAGCAAGAGGCTCTGGGCCTCGGCCACGCCGTCTGGTGCGC
>JBMYPG010000015.1:0-40272 GCA_049600095.1 Pikeienuella sp.
GTGCGGTTTGTGGGGGGGTGGGCATTTGGACCATGCAGAAATCAGCGCCGAGGTCGTAAAGCGCGAGTTCAGAAAGATGGACGAGAACCGGCCGCGATTGCGTTTCTGAAATGACAGCGACCGTGGTTTTTTCGCCAATTCCGTTCAATTTAAAAACCCGCCGGAAGCTGGCGAGCCATTTGCCTTCGATACGTTCTTGGAGCATTCAAATTTCCTTACTGATCAGTAAAGAGACTTTCCATATCCACGGCTTTGTCAAGAAAATTTCAGAAATCTTTAGTTTTTCGATACGAAACCTGTTGTTCCTTTTGGAGGGTATATAACCCTGTTTCAGGTGAGATTTTACTTATCGTCCCTCTGAAGGTTCATTGAATGATAAATTGGGAGCAACATCAAAGAGCTTGCTTCTTTTACCGCCCTCACATCAAAATCTTCGGAATTTGATGTGAGGGCGGTATAGTTATGATTACTAGGTTGGATTGCGATTTCTTTAGATAAGCAATTGCCGATGACTGACGAACACCACGATGAACTGTGCTGTCGTTTCGCGATATGTCTGTGCGTTGGGGTGCATTGAGATCGTCAATTGATTTATATCCGGCTGGCACAGCAACCTTGCAGCAAGGCAGGCAGAGGGCAACATTCACAACGAACCGGAGTAAACCACTGTAAGGTCGCTCAAAATATCGCCGAGTTGATTGCAACACAATACAACATCAAAATCTTTTGGTCGCATCAACTATTGATGGGTGCAGTGGTTGGCAAACATGTTTTCAAATCTGACACCCGGATACTCCAGTGCGACTTTTACCTCATCATAGGCTGTCATATCCAACGCTTGCTGCAACCCGTTAGCCAATCGCTGCCCGCGATCACGGGCAAACATTCCACCGCAGCGCATTTCGCGCAGGATCAGAACATCGCCACAGTCGGCGAGGCCACTTCTGAATGGCGTATGCTGTATCAGTGGAGCCCATGCTCTTGCCGGGCGTAAGCCCAGGTCGATTTGCAAGTGGTATCGCAGATACATCAGCCCGTCCTGACATTCGGCACCCCTGGGTACTCTGAAGTTGTCCTATTCCGGCCCACCGACGAGAACGGCATTCGCTTTTCTGGCTTGTTCCAAAACGTTTTGCGTGCAGAAACTCCCATGTTTTCCCCACGAAGCGCCGTGCAGGAGGTCATATTCTACGCGAAGCTCTATTCCAACGCGATCGGCGAGAAATTCACCTAGGCGTAGCCCTTTGGCAAGAATTTCGGGGCCAATTCCGTCGCCACCCAAAGCAAGAATGTTGATTGTCATTACTGCCTGCCAACCTGGGCAAGCTTGCCGCCGAAATGTTGCTTTAGCGACATTCGGCGGGCGCTTCGGAAACGCTGGAATAGGTCGGTTAGTGATCTCCTAATTGTTCTTAAATGAGCTGGTTAATATGCCGTGTTTGGATAGGCGATCATAAAATGTGTTTCTTGGAAGCCCAAGCATATCGGCAGCCTTGGCAACGCGCCCGCCCGCCCCTTTCAGTGCGTTGATAATAACCAGTTTTTCAAATGCATCCATTTGCTGAGCAAGGGTTCGTTTGCTGGTTTCTTGAATAGGCACCTGACCGTTCAGCAGGAATGAAGACGCGAAAACGCGAAGCTCTGGAAGATTGCCCGCCCATTTTTTGGCGTTGATATCTACGTGTAATGTATCGGGAATATCTGGCATGTCCGCGTCCAGGTTGCGGGCTGTCTGTCTCAAAAGCATTTCGAAAATTTCAGGTAAGTCCTCTCGTCTTTCATCAAGCGTCGGTACCCGCACTTCAGTCACCGTTTGTGGCGCAATGATATCCTCTAGCATTTCAGCGCAGCTCAGGTCGTTAAAAGGCTCTTGCGCAACGGTCACTAGCCGGGTTTCGGTATTGGTAGCCAGAAAAGCCTGTAAGTCATGTAACGCGTTGGGTGATGCATGATCCATGTTTCGGCAAATGAGATCTATGGGTCTTCCCCGTTGTTCGATATCAGGTCGTGGGCCGTGGTCAGCCATGTCGGACCGGAGCAAGACAGGATCGTCTTGTGACAGTCGATTAATCACATAAGCGGCCTGTCGCCTTCCTACGCCGACCGCGCCAAAAATATGTACATGACTACGTGAAACCGCAACTGTTCTTAGGGCATTTCGTAGCCCTTCTGTCATTGGCCCGGTGCCGGGAAAATGCGTTGCCGCTGGATCGTTGCGGAGTAGAGCACGCTCTATTCTTCTCGATTTTAACGCCAATGACCGGTGTGCCAACGCACGGCCTAGAACTTCAACTAACTTCTCGGTGCTACTTGGTTTTTCCAAAAAATCCCACGCGCCCTCTTTTATGGCGCGCGTTGCGGTTGGCACATCGCCGTGGCCAGTTAGCAATATTACGGGCAAATCAGCATCGGTTGTTTGGGCGGTCCTCAAAACATCAAAACCACTTTGATGTGGCATGCGAATATCAGAAAGGATTACACCTGCGAAGTTTGCCCGAATGTTGCGCTTGGCCTGCACGTAATTGGACATAGGCAGAGGCACCAAACCCGCGAGTTCAATCGTTTGGGCCAAGGACACACGAAGTGCATCGTCATCTTCGATTAAAAGAACTTTGTCTGCCATGTTCAGCCCGCTGCCAGAGGTAAAGTTATCTTAAACACAGCACCACCTTCAGCGTGATTTTCGGCAGTAAGTTCTCCTCCAAAACTACCGATGATGCCATATGAAATCGATAACCCAAGGCCCAAACCCTTGGACGCTCCCAGTTCTTTGGTTGAATAGAATGGCTCAAAGATGCGAGTTGGGTCGGCAATGCCGGGGCCATTGTCTGTGACCGTACAGATGGCGAAATTATTCTTGCACAATAACGTCACGGAGATTGCTTTATCCGTTTGCTCTGACATGGCGTCCATTGCGTTGGTTAGCAAATTCACGAGCACTTGCTGCATCCGGATTTTTCCACCTGTCACCAAAACTGGACTACGTGGCAAATTGTGATTGATGCTCACCGATTGTTTGTTTGCGTTGACTTCGACAAGGGCTATTGCCTCACGAATAGCGGTGCAGATGTCCACAGGTTCCATCGGCTCATCTTCGTTACGGGCAAAAGCGCGTAAATTTCGAATGATCCGATCGATGCGATTAACCTGCCCCGAAATTAAGTCGAAGTTCTCTTTTGCACCACTATTCTTTCCTAATTCCATAAAGCGTGCGCCATTCTCGGAAAAATTCATAATTGCGGCTAATGGTTGGTTCAGCTCGTGACTGATCCCCGCCGACATTTGACCGAGCGCGGTCAATTTGGTCGCTTGAACGAGTTGGTGTTGCGCGGCGCGCAATTCTGTTGTGCGTTCTTCGACCCTCGTTTCTAATCTGGCGTTGGATGCGGCCTCAATCGCCAGCCTTTCAGCCAACCGCCGCCGCCATTGTGCAATAATTAAAACGGCCAAGCCGATCAGGGCCAATAATGTGGCGGCTAACATGGTACGTAACAGCGCAGCATTGCGCGCAGGACGTAAATCAAGAAACCCCCGAGCGGTCATTCCAACTTGTGGAGCGTCCCGGCTGATCACCAACGCCTCGGTCGGTGAACCAAACCCCGGTAACATTTGCCAAAGGTCAAATTCGCCAATTTTTCTACGGTCGGTAACAGGAAAGGGTGGGAACGATAGCCCAGACGCTGTGCCATCATTCAACAGCAGCATTGCCGGGCGATTAGATACAAACACAATGCCATCTCGGTCAAAGAAACTTATTGCCTCTGGTGCAACGCTCCATTCAAATTCTAAAGCTGCGATATCTGCGGTAACTATAATGACGCCAATTGCCGGAGCCTTACCGCGTAATACGCCTTTGCTGAAACTTATCTGCCGTCTTCCCGCCTCTAAGTTATGATCAATGCCCAGCCGTCCGTTCATAGCTGCCGCGAACAGTTGTGACTTTTCGTGAAAGTTGGGTGCGGATTCCTGGTCAGAGGATGCGATTACATCACCATGCACGCTCACCAGTTCTATCCGTGCAGCACCGTAGGTAAGGACATGTTGATGCAGAAAATCAAAGATTGCTTGTTCGTCAGCGCCCATTAGCAAAGAGTTTGCTATGCGCGGGTCTTTGGCCAGTAAATTGCTTAGCACTCGAAATCGATCCAGCTGATCAGTCAAGCGTTCTGCTGTTTGTTCCACTCGAATTGCGCCAGTTTCTGACAGTCGCTTTAGGTTGTCGTGGAAACTCGATTGATAGACTGACCAAACAGCGCCGCCGATGATGAGCAAATAGGCGACAACTAAAATTCCTATTCTTCGATTGATCGCTAGGCCTCCGATTCGATGTGCCTAGACCGTAGTTCACGATGTGCTACTCGCCCAGATAAACTTGTCCGAAATTTCGGGCAAACTGTTTAAGGGCAATTTTCTAAGTGGCTAGGTCATTGAAAAGACTAAGAAGTAAAATTTCGGAAAAAATCCTTTGCCCTCTTTTTAGGGCCGCCTTCACCTACCCTACACAATTGCAGCCTGTCTGCTTAATCGAATGGGAGGAAGACATGAAAGCTCTTCTAAAAGCCGCACTCGTCACCGCCGCGTTAACCGCGCCCGGCGCCGCTATCGCCGCCTGTGACGATGGCGAAGTTGTTATCAAATTCAGCCATGTAACCAATACAGATCGTCACCCGAAAGGCATCGCTGCCAGCTTGCTTGCGCAGCGCGTGAATGACGAAATGAACGGCAAGGCGTGTATGGAAGTTTTCCCAAACTCCACGCTGTATAATGACAATAAAGTTCTGGAAGCCATGCTCCAGGGCGACGTTCAGCTTGCGGCTCCATCATTGTCAAAGTTTGAGAAATTCACCAAACAGTTCCGCATTTTTGACCTGCCGTTCATGTTCAAAGACATCAATGCAGTTGAGGCCTTTCAGGCGTCAGACGCTGGTCAGGGCCTGTTGGACAGTATGCAACGCCGTGGCCTTCAGGGCCTTGGTTACTGGCACAACGGCATGAAGCAGATGTCTGCCAATGTCCCATTGTTGTCACCAACTGACGCCAATGGTCTGAAATTCCGCGTGCAGTCATCCGAAGTGCTGGTCGCGCAGATGGAAGCCATCGGCGGCACCCCGCAGAAAATGGCGTTTTCTGAGGTTTACGGTGCTTTGCAGCAGGGCGTTGTGGATGGTCAGGAAAACACCTGGTCAAACATCTACGGTAAAAAATTCTTTGAGGTGCAGGACGGTGTAACCGAAACTAATCACGGCATCATCGACTATCTGTTGGTGACATCTGTTGATTGGCTCGACAGCTTGAAACCTGATGTACGTGATCAGTTCCTAAAAATCGTTGCTGAAGTCACTGCAACCCGTAACGGCGAGTCTACTTCAGTAAACGCCGCGGCGCGCAAATCAATCATTGATGCAGGCGGTGTGGTACGCGGCCTGACCGCTGAACAGCGCACAGAATGGGTTGAAACCATGAAACCGGTTTGGGCCAAATTCGAGAGCGACGTAGGTGCGGACAACATCGCTGCCGCTCAGGCTGCGAATGCCGCTAACTAAGGCGCACACTCGGGCGTGGCCACGTGTGGCCACGTCTCTTTGAATTTCAGGTTACAGGAGCGGTAGATGAGCAGGCTAAACACACTCTTCGATGGGATCGAAGAAAGACTGATCGCCGTTATCCTGGCTTTGATGACGGCACTGACCTTTGCCAATGTCATCGCACGATATGTATTTGAAAGCGGCATCCTCTGGGCCTTGGAAGTCACCGTTTTTCTTTTCGGCTGGTTGGTGCTGCTTGGTGCATCGTATGCGGTTAAGTTAAAGGCTCATCTTGGCGTTGATGCCGTGCTGAACACCTTACCGGCTAACACAAGACGTTTGGTTGGGCTTTTCGCCGCCGCCTGCTGCATTGTTTATGCGTTTTTATTGCTCAAAGGGTCCTGGGATTATTGGGCGAATTTCGCAAATTTGCCAGCGACAGAGGGGCGATGGTTCCCCCTCGGATTCGAAGAAAAGTTTCGCGAAAAAGGTTGGTATGAAACCGAAGATACGCCAATGCCAAACCTGTTTGGTTGGCAGCCGTTGAACTGGATGCAGACAGTGTTCAATGAAGGCGAGGCCTATGAGAAAATCCCTCGGTTAATCCCTTATATTGTTCTGCCACTATCTATGGCTTTGCTTTTGTTCCGTTTTGTTCAGGCAGCCATCGGAGTGGCACAAGGCCGTGCCGACAGCCTGATCGCCAGTCATGAGGCAGAAGATGCCGTTGAAGAGGCTGCACGCCTCAACAGAGAGGAATAGGTCATGGAAGTTGCTCTTCTCTTCGCCCTGATCATTGGTCTTTTGCTTTGCGGTGTGCCGATTGCGGTCTCGCTGGGATTGTCCTCGATCCTATTCCTTTTGGTGTTCTCTGACAGCTCGTTGGCATCAGTTGCTCAAACCCTGTTTTCAGCGTTTGAGGGGCATTTCACACTACTCGCGATCCCGTTTTTTATTCTTGCTTCGTCGTTTATGTCGACGGGAGGCGTTGCGCGACGGATTATTCGCTTTTCGGTTGCCTGTGTCGGGCACCTGCCCGGTGGGCTGGCCATTGCTGGTGTGTTTGCTTGTATGATGTTCGCGGCGCTTTCCGGCTCATCACCTGCAACCGTTGTTGCCATTGGCTCTATCGTCATCGCCGGTATGCGACAGGTTGGGTATTCCAAAGAGTTTGCTGCCGGTGTGATTTGTAATGCCGGCACCTTAGGTATTCTGATCCCGCCCTCCATCGTTATGGTCGTTTATGCAGCGGCAGTAGAAGTATCTGTCGGCAGGATGTTCTTGGCTGGTGTTATTCCGGGCCTTTTGGCTGGGTTGATGCTGATGGTCACGATTTTTGTGATGGCAAAGGTAAAAGACCTACCAAAAGGTGATTGGGCCGGGTGGGGTGAGGTTTTTGCTTCAGCTAGGGATGCGGGCTGGGGCCTTTTGCTGATCGTTATCATTCTTGGCGGCATTTATGGTGGTGTGTTCACACCAACTGAGGCTGCTGCGGTTGCTGCAGTTTACGCATGGGTCGTCGCGACTTTTGTGTATCGCGACATGGGGCCGCTTAGCACGGCCGAAGGTGAGCCGAACGTGTCTTTGGCGCGTAAGCCGCTATCATTGCTGACAGCGCTGTTCCACGAAGATACACGAAGAACCCTGTTCGATGCTGGCAAGTTGACCATCACGCTATTGTTCGTGATCGCGAACGCGTTGATCCTTAAACATGTGCTGACAGAAGAGCAGATCCCCCAGCAGATTACCGAAGCCATGCTCAGTGCCGGGTTTGGCCCGGTCATGTTCCTGATCGTTGTAAATGTGATCTTGTTGATTGGTGGTCAGTTCATGGAGCCGTCAGGTTTGTTGGTCATTGTGGCGCCGCTGGTTTTCCCGATTGCCATAAAGCTGGGCATCGATCCCATTCACCTAGGCATTATCATGGTGGTGAACATGGAAATTGGCATGATTACACCGCCGGTTGGCTTGAACCTGTTCGTCACCTCTGGTGTTGCGGGCATGCCGATGATGGCCGTGGTTCGGGCCGCGCTTCCGTTCCTGGCCGTTCTGTTCGTTTTCCTGATCATCGTCACCTATGTACCGTGGATTTCAACAGTATTGCCGAACGCTGTGATGGGGCCGGAGATAATTACAAACTAAAACGTCTGGACGATGCCGAAATGGGGCAGGGTTATTTTAACGCTGTGATTTGCAAAGAGGTCAAGAAACGAACCAATTAAGATATACCCTACTCGGCAATATCCTCCGCCCACAACGCTGGCTTTTCTTGGATAAACTTAGCCATCAATGCAATGCAATCCGGATCATCGGCGATAATCACCTCTACACCACGGGAGCGGAGGAAATCTTCGTTGCCACCAAAATTCTCGCACTCGCCAATCACCACCCGGGGGATGCCGAATTGAATGATGGTACCTGAGCACATCATGCAAGGGCTGAGGGATGTATAAAGCGTCGTATCACTATAGGTCTTTTGTCGTCCGGCCTTGCGCAGCGCGTCCATTTCTCCGTGCGCGATCGGGTCGCCATTTTGAACACGCTGATTACGACCTTGCGCAACGACTTCACCGTCACGCGCCAGAACCGAGCCAATAGGGCAGCCACCCTCATCAAACCCCGCCTTGGCTTCCTCATATGCAATTCTCAGCAATCGTGTGTCATCAGCGTTCATCAATTCCTGTCCTCTCCAGCAAGTATCGGCCCGGTATAATAGGGCAGCTTTTCAATACTTGGGCTCCAGGTGCCCTTATCTTGCAGGGCGTCCATATGATCTGCGATTTCATCCAGTGTTGCAAACCAAACGCTCTTGTTCGCCATGGTTCGTTCGATCCACGCCTCTACCTGTTTCCATCGCGCCAGACGGCCGGTCAAGAAAGGGTGGATGATCAGCATAAAGAACCCGCCAGCTTCATATTGGGCGTCAAATTCTTCCCAAAAACCGGCCAAACCCTCGGATGGCGATTTTACCGGCATCATATAGCCGATCTCATCGTAATGGGCGAAAGGCGGCCAATCATCGGTTCCCCAATGTACCGGCATTTCATACAGCGCCCCATTGGGCGTGCACAGCTCATAAGGAATATCATCAGCCATCATAGAGCTGTCATAGCGCATGCCATGTTCAATCATCAGATCAACGACTTCGTTGGTGATATTGTATACTGGTGCGCGATAACCTGTCGGCAGCTTGCCGCAGATGCGCTGATGAACGTCCAGAGTCCGTTCAAACCATTCGCGCTGCTGTCCGAACGTTTTAATCGGATCTTCATGCAGGTACCCATGATGGCCAATCTCATGTCCGTCTTTCAGAATCGCTTCGGCGACATCAGGATAAGTTTCCAAACACCAGCCGGGAATGAAGAAGGATTGTTTTAGCCCAAGCCGGTGATAAGTATCCAATATCCGGGGTAACGCCACCATCGGGCCATACCGGCCCATAGAAATTGGATACAATCGCTCGTGGCTATCCTCTGGCTTGGCGATGTGGATCAGGCTGTCGGCATCCATATCAAACGTAATAGCCACAGCGCATTTTGCGCCATTTGGCCATGGAACTGGATTGCGGATCATCTTGTCACCTCTGGTTCAGAATATGGGCGCTTTCCGCATCCCAATGCAGCCAAATAGCATCCCCACCTTTCAGGTCGAACTTTGAAAGTTCACGTTCCTGCATCTGAACCTTGAACTCCTGTCCGCTTTCATCCTCTAAAAAGAGTGTCACCATTGAACCAACGAATTCTTCTGAGATCAGTTTACACAGGGCGCGGTTGTCTGTGTCTGGTTCCGCTGCCGACAGATGTACAAGATCGGCTGAGATGACAAAGCTAGCCTCTTGCCCGGCGGTCAGTGCGACCTCATTCAAAACAACGGTGAAATCACCGGATGTGGTTTTGATGCGCGCTGTGCCGCCAGTCAGGTCAGACACCAGGCCAGACAGGATGTTGTTGCGCCCCACAAATTCAGCGACAAACCGGTTCTCTGGTGCACGGTAGATATTCTTCGGACTGCCAATCTGCGCAATCTCACCTTCGCCCATGATGACGACGCGATCCGCCATTGCAAAAGCTTCGGATTGCGAATGGGTCACGTAAACAAAGGTAATGCCCAGTTCTCGCTGAAGGTCCGTGAGTACGGCCTGCATGCGGATCACCAAATGGGCGTCCAGCGCTGACAGCGGCTCATCCAGCAGCAGGATCTGTGGTTCCATCACCAGGGAACGCGCCAGTGCTACCCGTTGTTTTTGCCCGCCAGACAGCGTTGAGATATCCCGGTCTGCAAATTCCAGAATGCCCATCTTCTCAAGCCAATTCAGCGCCCGCTTTTTGCGTTCTTCCTTGCCGACGCCGCGCATTTTCAGGCCGAATTCGACGTTCTTGCGCGCGGTTAAAAACGGGAACAGCGCCAGCGACTGCCATACAAGCGGCGTATCACGTTCATGTGGGCTGACATCATTCATCACCTTGCCATTCAGGCGGATTTCGCCTGTGCTCGGTGCCTCCAGCCCCGCCAGCATGCGTAGGGTCGTCGTCTTGCCGCAACCCGAAGGCCCCATAATGGCGAGGAATTCACCCTCGTAGATTTCAAAGTTCATTTCTTTAACGGCGACAAAGTCGTCAAAGCGTTTCTGAACATTATCAAATACGACGAGTGGAGAGGTCATGCAGAGATACTCTTCAATTGACGGCTGGCGAAAAACAATTGCGCCAACACAACGAGGGTCATGGAGATCAGGAAAACGAAGGTGCCGATGGCGTTAACCTGTGGGTCAATATTGCCCTGCACGATTTCGAGAATGATCACCGGCACGGTTTTGTTCAGCCCCGAGACAAACCACGCGACGGCAAACTCATCGAAAGACACAGCGGCTGTCAGAAACAGGCCCGAAGCGATGGCGGGTCTGCAAAACGGGATAATGACATGTCGCATTGCCGACCATTCCGACCCGCCAAGGTTCCACGCCGCGGCCTCCAAATCCGGATCCATCTGATTAAGCCGCAGCCGTATGACAGCCATCGCAAAGGGCGCCGTCAAAACGCTGTGTGCGATGATAATGGAATACAACTGCCCCGACATGCCGATTTTCGAAAACCACGCCAGCATCGCCAGCGCCATGATGATAAGAGGAATCGTTGGCGGCAAAAGGATGAGGCCCAAATAAGGGCCTTTTAGCCGGAAATTATACCGGAAATCAGAGTAAGCGGTGCAGAACCCCAGGAATGTCGCGATTACTGCTGTCGAGGTGGATACGATCAGGCTGTTCAACGCAGCCTCCCATACATCGGGGTCGCTAAGGATTTTTTCGTACCATTCGGTTGAAAAACTGCCCAGCGGGATGGTTGGGAAACGCTGTGAGTTAAACGAGAAGAGCATGCTGAAAATGATCGGTGCAAAGACAAAAGCAAAGATCAGCCCAACATAAATGGTCAGGAGGGCCGTCAGCGTGCGGTTGCTATTCATGACTTGCCACCCCGCTTACGATAGGCCAACGCAATGCCGGTGAATGCGACCGCGAAAAGCGTCCCCATCATCACAATCGCAATGACCGCCGCCCGGGGCCACTGTTGCCCCGATTTGGTGGTGTCCAAGATCAGAATTGGCAATGTCGGTTCTTGCGATCCGCCCAAATAAAACGGGGCGACAAAGTCCCCGAAAGACAGGATAAAACAAAAGATTGCAGCGATGATCAGCCCGGTTTTCGAAAGCGGAATAATCACCTGCCAGATCGTAGCAAACGGCTTGCAGCCTAGATTCCGCGAAGCCTCCACCAGCGTTTTGTCGATATTGGCCATTGTGACGGTTTGCAGAATGATCACCAAAGGCAGCGTCAAGGTCATATAGCCGACCAATGTGCCAAAATTGGTGTTCAGCATCGTATAGGGGCCAAGACCGATGTATCCCAGCACGGCATTCACCACGCCCTGCTCTGACAGAATGACAAACCAAGAGAATGTGCGCACCAGGTAGCTGGTGAAAAACGGTATGATTAACAGGAAAATCGCCCAACGCCGCAGTTTGTCACTGGCCTTGAAAGCCAGCGCAAAGGCCGCAGGGAATGCGAGGCACATTGCGCAAATGGTCGAAGCCGCCGCGATAAACAACGTATACCAATAACTGTCCCAGAAATAGCCCCGAGACATCATCTTGGACCAGTTCACAAATTCGAACGCTTCGGTCATGCGATAGTTTTTTACGAGGAAAAACGACATCGCGACCATGAACAGAACCGGGCCGACAAAAAACACAAATTGCCAGATGATGATCGGCATTCGCCATACCAGCGCATAGAGGTCAAATTTTTTACCGGGCTTGGACGGTGAAGGCATCTTTGATCCTTGCAAAACGGGCGGCCAATGGCCGCCCGTTTCTGGTTGTTAGCTGATTAGGTCAGGCGTTTTTGTACTCTGACCAGAAATCATTCCAATCTTCCAAAGATTGCTGCTGCGGAATATCGCGATAATGGATGCGGCCTTGGTTAATCAGCGCGATCGGATCATTAGGCATACCATCCATCTGATGAGAACGTTTCGCCTCCGCCGGATCGGCCTCAATCAACGCAGCGCGACCCGCTTTGGTCACACAGAAACCGGGATAGGCAGCCATCTGGGCAGTTTTAACCTGCCCGGCCGGTGACATCATGTATTTGATGAACGATGTAACTTCGGCCGTTTTTTCGCTGCCTTTGCCGATTGAATAGCTTTCAGTGAACTGAATGCCGCCTTCTTTCGGAATGGTCGAAGCGACAGGTGCGCCGTCTTTTTCCAACACGCCGGTGATCCAGTCACCGATACCGCACATCGCCTGCATCTCGCCGTTTTTCAGGCCGTTGAAGGTGCCGCCATAATCAAAGAAACCACCAACCTGAGAACGCAGTCCCAAAGTCGTTTCCTGCACGGCACCCCACGCCGCATCGTCGAGATCCCAAAGGCTGGCGCCATTGCCATTATAGAGGCTCATCATGCCAAGGTTCGGCAAGTGCCAGTCAAAATGACCGACCTTGCCCGCCAGTTCCGGCTTCCAGAAACAGGAATAGCTTTGCGCCTCTTCCTCAGAAACCGCGTTGGTGTTGTAGGAAACCCCCAAATGACCGCCACGCAGCATCATCGAATACAACTTGCCGTCGGCCCAATGGCCGGGGAACTTTGTGAAATCTTCGTGAAGCATGTCGTCCAGCGGATAATCTGCGGCATCCAATGGGTCGATGTAGCCGGCTGCATTTAGCTGTTGCACGAATTCCGCGTCAGACAGGATCAGGTCATAGGTTCCGGGGGGCGACTGCGCGATAAGCGCCAACATATTGTCGCCGCCCGCGTAATATTTGGGAACGAATTTTACGTTGTTCGCGGCCTCATATTCCGCCACCACGTCAGCTTCGCCATGTCCATACCATGCCAGCATATTGATTTCGGTGGCAGACGCCCAAGCGCGGCCAACAAAAGGTGCGGATAGGGCTGCTGCGCCGCCTACCTTCAATAGATCGCGGCGGTTCGGCATTCTTAAAAGATTTGATTTAGGTGATTTATCCATCGTCGTCTCCCTGTTGCATAGCCATTTTTTGTCAGGCTACGGCACTATTTACGCAAAAATCTACGTCAACGTTGCCGCAATTGAAAAGGATGCTATTTCAAGCGTGGCACGAATGGAAATTTATCGTTCGTATATTTGTATTAATTTTCTTTATGCAGATATTAACTCAACGCATCACCCAAAGTCGTCGCCAAAGCATCCACCACTTGATGTCCATTCTGGGTTAAACGCGTTTGCCGATAGAATAGGCCAATATGCAGGGGTTCCAAATCTGGCAGACCAGTTTCAGGCTTCAGGTGTTGTAACCCGTCAACCATCGTCGGTCCTGTCAGGCATGATACGCCTAACCCATCGAGAACGGCCTGTTGCAAGCTGCTAATTCCGGGGCTTGAGAAGGCAACTCGCCAACGGCGCTTTGTCTGTGTCAAAGCATCGGTCATCCTGTCACGATAAACACAGCCATAAGGGTGAACGGCCAGCGGCAGTTCGTCAGTGTCCGGCAGTTCGAATGAGCTGGCGCCGACCCAAATTGGTTTTTCCAACCATTGCCTGAACAGAAACTGCTGGTCGCCACCCTGATACAGGCCAACTGCAATATCCAATTCATCCTTGCGCAGACCATCGATGAGATTGTGCGACAGGTCACAGCGAATTTCTGTCTGAAGGGATGGGTTCGACCGTAGCAGCCGCGTCATGCAAGACTGAAGCAGGCGCACGCCATAATCCAGCGGCAGACCAATGCGCAGAATGTCTTTTTCATCCGCGCGATTGAAGCGACTGACCGCGATATCATTCAGGCGCAAAATTTGGCGGGCATGAGAGATCAGGTCCTCGCCATGTTCCGTCAATGTAACCTCTCGCCCTGAACGCACGGTCAGTTTCTGACCAATAAGTTCCTCCAACCGTTTCATCTGCAGGCTGATGGCCGGCTGTGTCCGGCCAAGTAAAGTCGCGGCGTGGGTGTAGCTTTCCACCTCTATGACGGTCACGAAGGTACGTAGCAATTCGGTCGGAAGGTTCAGTTGGCGCATCGACACATCATTTCAATTTCATATTCATTTATAAGTAGTATAAATTTTCCTAATTTGGGAATTCAACTTATTCTGGCGCAATGAACCGAAATGAATTCCACAAACTGTTCAAATCACCGGGGCCGGTTGTGTTGCCGGTCATTCATGTTTTGGACACGCCGCGCACTCTGAGGAATGTTGAAATCCTGCTCGAAGCAGGGGCGCCAGGGTGTTTTCTGATCAATCATGATTTCGCACCGGATCAGTTTCAGCCGATCATTCGCGAAACCCGCGACGCCTTTCCTTCACTCTGGCTGGCCATCAACTATTTGGCCGTAACCGGCAAATACGCCTTTCCCATGTTAGCGGAATTGCAAGCGGAAGGTTGCCAGGTCGACGCTTACTGGGCCGATGACGCCTGTATCGACGAAGACGGCGAAAACCTGGAAGCGAAAGCGATTGCAGAGGCGCGGGCCAACAGCGGATGGTCCGGCCTGTATTTCGGGGGCACCGCATTCAAAAAGCAACGCCATGTAAGCCCGGACAGATACGCGGACGCCGCACGGGAAGCATGCCCGTTTATGGATGTTGTCACCACATCTGGCGTCGCAACCGGCCAACAGGCTGACATCGGAAAAATCGAAACCTTCCGCGCTGCCATCGGCGACAAACCAATGGCGCTTGCCTCTGGCGTCTCGCCTGAGAACGCCGTGGATTACGCCGATGTTGATTGTTTCATGGTGGCGACAGGCATCAGCAAACCTGGCGAGTTTTATGACATCGACCCTGTTCTGTTGGCGGAACTGATGGCGATCACCCGACAAATTGGGAAAGGAAATCCGTGATGACATCCCCCTCAAAAGGCCCGCGCGATGATCGCTGGTATCTGAACATAATGGCCCCCAATACCAAGGGCGATAAATTCGCTTGGCTGGACCCGACGTCAATCTACATCAACGCCGATGCGTTTAATGATCTGCTGGATGACTTGATGGCGGATTTGGAGGGCGTTGAATTCGACGTTGTTGCGGGCCTCGATGCAATGGGCTTTGTATTGGGCGCAGCATTGGCGGCCCGGCGCGGCGTCGGGTTTTTGCCGATCCGCAAGGCGGGCAAGCTTTGCGTCGATACCGACAAAGTATCCTTCGGCAACTACTCTGGCCGCACCCAGGATATGGAAATGCGGCTACCTGCCTTCGCCCCCGGTACGCGCGTTCTGCTTGCTGACCAATGGGTGGAAACCGGCGGCACAATGGACGGCGCCATTCGTCTGGTTGAGCGACAAAAAGGAATTGTCGCTGGGTTAGTTGCTGTTGCGATCGAAGAAAATGAAAGAACCCAGAAATACCGGCAGGACTATCCCTGTGTGGCAGCGGTTATTCCCGGTTCTTATTGGCAGAAAGAGTGTAATGAGCAGCATCTGTCTAGCTTCGCATCATACGAACCAATGGCGGCGTTTCCGCAAACAAAAATGCCATAACTAAACCAACCGATACCTCGTCATCATCATGTCAAACTGAGAGGGGAGATGGCGCAATGGCAAAGATGCGATACCTAGGGCATGTGCGGTGGTTTGGTTTGAAATGATCATGCTCAGGAAAAGGTGCCTAGGCGTTGACGCGTCGGCGCTGCACCTCTGTAATCAACTTGCGCACAGGTCCTTATTTGTCGACTCTTTCCTCGATTTCCCTTTGTAAATCGAGGGAAACACCAAAGTAGTTCGAAACCGACTCTGGAAACTATGGATTTTATTTCTCATTCAGATCAATTGTAGATGCCTGTTAGATTTCCTGGAGTGAAATATGAGTGGTTCGGCCATATTCGATTTGGATGGAACGCTGGTTGATACGGCCGACGACCTGATTACTGCAATGAATGATATTGCTGACAGTTTTGGTCTTGGCCAGTTGGGCTATGCCGAGGCGCGGTCTTATGCGGGGCGTGGTGGCCGTGCGTTGATGCAGCTGGCGGCGAGCAAGGTTGGGCGGGAGTTTGGCGACGATCAGGTTTTGGCCGCGTATAAACCGTTTCTCGAAGCTTACAGTGCGCGAATAACGAATCGTAGTCAGTATTTTCCGGGCGCAGAGGATGCGGTTGAAACGTTTTTGTCGTCCGGTTGGAAAGTTGGCATTTGCACGAACAAGCCGGAGGGTTTGGCGCTACAGTTAATGAAATCTCTTGGCGGGATTGAACGATATGCTGCGATTTTAGGCGCTGATACTCTGCCAGTTCGGAAACCAGACCCGGAGCACGTTTGGCAGACGATTGACCGAATTGGTGGTGATCGCAAGGCAGCAGTTATGATTGGCGATACGATCAATGATCGCGAAGCCGCTGCGAATGCGGGCATTCCCTGCGTTTTGTATTCCAAAGGGTTTTCTGTTGAACCGGTGGAGAGTTACAAGCCCGAGGGTATCTTTGATAATTTTGAAGAGTTACCAGCCCTTGCCGCAAGATTGGTTGGCGCTTCGCTGTAAGAAGTTGGAAAAACCTAATCATTGTCCATGCTGTTCTGAGGCGGCGCATGGGCTATACCAATATCAATGCAGATTCGATCTTGAGAGCACCAATGCTGACAGTCATTTCCCCGGCCAAACGGTTGGATTTAACGCCGGTGGATATGTCCACTGCTACCGTGCCGCAATTTCAGAAGGAGGCAGTCGCGCTCGTTAAAGTTGCGCGCAAACTTTCGCATGCCGATCTTCAGAAGTTGATGAGTATTAGTGAGCCGTTGGCGAAGTTGAATGTGCAACGGTTCAAAGCTTTTGCCGAAGACCCGCCTGAGGACACCGTGAAGCCCGCCGCGTTGGCGTTTGATGGCGATACCTATCAAGGATTAGAAGCGCGGACGATTAGCCCGGAAGATATGACCTATGCACAACGACGTTTGCGTATTCTTTCAGGGCTTTATGGGCTGCTGCGTCCGATGGATTTAATCCAACCCTATCGGTTGGAAATGGGCAGTAAGCTGGCGACGCGACGGACCAAGAACCTTTACGAATATTGGGGCCGCAAGATTGCCAAGACCCTGAATGCAGAGGCTGAGGTGGAGGAGACAGAGTTTCTGCTCAACTGTGCCAGCCAAGAGTATTTTGGAGCTGTGGATCGCAAGGCGCTGAAGTTGAATATTATCGAGCCTGTTTTTCTGGAACGTAAGGATGGCCGTGAAAAGGTGGTTAGCTTTTTTGCAAAGAAAGCACGTGGCGCTATGGCTAGGTATGTCGTCGAAAATCGAGCGGATACTTTGGATGATTTGAAGACATTTTCGGCGGGCGGATATGAGTATCAAGCCGATAAGTCGGAACCTCATCGCCTTGTTTTTGTTCGCGATTATCCGAAATAGGCGCAGGCAGTCTGCGTCGAAGATTTGCAATTGCTTGACTGTTTCGAGGTGGCTAACTTCCAAAGGCGTCGCTAACGGCGTGGAGGGCGTTGATGGTGTTGGTATTGTGTTCAACGCTGGTGAATTCGGGCCATGTAGAGAATTTAACCGCGACCATGCCCCGTTCGGGTGAGACATAGATCATCTGACCAAATACGCCGAGGCAATAGTGGCCCATTTTGTCCCGATCCTCGATCCAAAACTGGTTTCTGTAACGACCGTTCTTGAAATACTCGCGGCCCTCGCCAGAGAAATGGCCATGATCACCAGAGCGTACATCGTCGACCCATGATTTTGGGATGACCTGACGGCCCTCGACTTGTCCGTCATTGAACATTGCCAGACCGAAGCGGGCGAAGTCACGCAGGCTGGCGCTGATCCCGCCGCAGGCGAGGCCGTAGCCGGAGCTGTCGACGGTGATGTTCGCGTCTTCTTGCGCGCCAAGCGGAGCCCAGAGGCGTTCTGAGATGATTTGGGGGAGGCGTTGGCCAGTTACCCGTTCCATCGCGTGGGCGAGGATGTCAGTTTCAATAGAGCGGTAGAGAAAGCGAGAACCGTGCGGTGCTTCTTGCGTTTTTAGGCTGAGGATTTGTTCCCAGATGCAGGTTGGCCAATCGGATGTGTCTTTGCCATCGGGGGCGGGCTTCCAGCCGCAGGCAAAATCAGTTTTGCCCACGTCGCTATCGCGAACGTCATATGCTTCGACATACTTAACACCCGTTGCCATATCCATAACGTCGCGCAGCGTTGCGCCGTTCCACGCCGTATTCACAAGCTCTGGCAATGGTTCGATGATCGGGGCAAGCGGGTCTAACAGGCCGTCATTGATAAGGGATGCGCCTACTGTGGCTGTGATTGACTTTGATACGGATTGGGCGAGGTGCAGGGTCCGCTTATCCATGCTGTTATGGTAGCTTTCATGGATGACCTTGCCATCCATCATCACCAGCATGCCGTCTGTATAGGTGTCGTCGAGCATTTGTTCGAACGAGGAAGCCACGCCATCAGTCCGAGTGAAGGGAATGGCGCTTATGTCCTGATGGGCGCTGTTTAGGAGCGAGATATGATCGCCGCGCCGAATGGGAGCGGTGGGGAGGAATTCCTGCACTCTTTGAAATGCCCAGCGGTTCCATGGTGGTCTGTCCCAATCGATCATTGGGAGACGCATTTTAGGTGGCGGCGGGCTGCCCTGCATGATCGGCGGGGCAGTTTCAGAGTTTTTGTAAGAGGCCATCAAGTGCTCCCGTCCAATGTCATCAAAGGGCCATACATGTCCGGGCGGCGGTCACGAAAAACGCTCCAGAAACTGCGTTGGGCCGCTATTGCGTCCAGGTCAAAGGTTGCCGTCAGTACGGTTTCCTCGGTGCGGTTGGCGTCGGTGACGATGCCGCCTGTTTGGTCGGCGATGAAGGATGTGCCGTAGAAGGTCATCTCTGTCCCATTGCGGCCCGGTTCGGTGCCAATGCGGTTGGAGGCGACAAGTGGCATGAGGTTGGCACCGGCGTGGCCCTGCATGACCCGTCTCCAATGCGGGGCGCTGTCATAGTCCTTGTCCAGAAGTTCATCGCCGATAGCTGTGGGATAGAGCAGAATCTCAGCCCCTTTAAGGGCCATCGCTCGGGCGGTTTCGGGAAACCATTGGTCCCAACAAATGCCGCAACCGACGCGCCCAAAAGCGGTGTTCCACACCTTGAAGCCTGTATCGCCGGGTGAGAAATAGTATTTTTCCTGATAGCCGGAACCGTGGGGAATGTGGGTTTTGCGATAAGTACCCATGTTGCGGCCATCAGCATCAATCATTGCCATGCTGTTAAAGCGGGCCTGACCTGCGAGCTCATAAAAGCTGTAAGGAAGCACAACACCAAGTTCCTTTGCCAGTGCTTGAAAACGGGCGATGTTCGGGTTGTCCTGAACAGGTTTGGCCAAGGCCAAGTCATCGGGGTGTTCATCCTGACAAAAATAGGGACCTTCGAACAGTTCCTGAAGCAAGATGATGTTTGCGCCTTTGGCAGCGGCATCTCGGACCATTACTTCGGCTTTGTCCAGATTGGTCGCCGTGTCGGCTGTACAGGCCATTTGGGTGGCGGCGACGGTTACGTTTCGCATGACTTAGGCCTCGTGTGTGATGTTGCCGCCGCAAATCGTCATTGATGGGCGGATTTTACCAAGGTTTTCGGGGGTGGTCGCTTCTATATCGCTGTCCAGAATTACGATGTCTGCCATCATGCCGGGCTTTAACGCGCCCTTTCGGTGCTCGTTGAATTCTACCCATGCATTATCGCGGGTATAGGAGGCGAGCGTTTCGCGGAGGCCTTGGGTCTGATCCGGCCAGTGATCTGGCAGAGCGGGCGGGCGGTATACCGCACCTTGGACCGAAAGCATTGGTTCAACGGGAACGACGGGCCAGTCGGTGCTGAAAACAACTGGCGCGCCAGTATCGCGAATGTTTTTCCACGCAAAGGCTGTTTTGTACTGGGCATCATGTAGGATGCTGCTTTCCGGATAGGGAGGAAAGAACCCACCAGCGGGAGAATGCAGCGGTTGTATAGAGGCGACGGCACCCAGTGCTGCGATGCGGGGGATGTCGTCTGGGTGGATGGTTTCGATGTGTTCGATCCGGTGGCGGCTGTCGCGGGGACCGTTGGCCTTGCGTGCGGCCTCGTACCCATCCAGCGTTTGCCGGACCGCAGCATCACCGATGGCGTGGACTGCGATTTGCAGGTTTTTGGCGTCAACGCGGGTGCAAATCTCGTTAAACTGATCAGGCGTGAACATCGGCTCTGACCGTTCGGATGTGCCGGGGTAGTTTTCCAGCATAAAGGCTGTGCGACTGTCGAGCACGCCGTCCATGAACATTTTTACCCGGTTCGACCAGACCATATCGGTGTTGAATTGGGCACGCATTTCCTCAGCTTCGGCCAACCTGTCCATAGGGTCAGTGTTTTTCATGTGCATGGGAACTTCGATGCGGCAGGGCAGGGTGCCTTCGGCCTCTAGCGCGCTGAGCAGTTCCAACTGATAGAAGTTGCCGTCCATGTTGTGCAGACCGGTGATGCCCGAAGCAGCGCAATGGGCCAGCCCCTTGGCGAGAATGGCTTTGTCTTTCGCACGCTCCGTTAAGCCGGGAGCGGGAACCGGATTGTTGCCCGTTACAAAGCCGAGAAGTTCGCGCCCGCCTAACGCGGTTTTCGCCAATACCGGGCCAAAGGCACTGGGTTCGCGAAGTTCCCCGGCTGCAAAGCCGTCGTCGCCCATCACGATTTCGGAGCCGTCGGAGAGTTCGAGGCCCTGAAAAATACCAGCGATTTCAAGTGCCTTGGTATTAGCCCAGACGGTGTGGTGGTCAGCCGACATGGCAGCGAAAGGACGATCGGGCAGGGCGATGTCTAGGTCATGTCGCGTGATAGCGCGATCACCGAAAATGCTGTAGTCGATGGACGCAGCAAAGACGATGTTATCGTTTGGCCGCGCAGCAGCATATGGGCGGACGGCGGCAGCCAAAGCATCGGCGCCAGCGACATCATTCAGGTTTAAATAGTCAAGTTCGGCTGAACCGCCGAACAGATGGACATGGCTGTCGATAAAGCCGGGCAGAACAGTGCCGCCAGCAGCGTCGATGATACGGGCATCACCAGCAATGGCGCGTATTTCAGCGGTTGTTCCAACAGCCGCTATTTTGCCGTTTGTGATTGCGATAGCCTCAGCATCTGGCCCGGCCATCGTTATCAGTTTACCGTTTAGGATTACGATGTCGGGCATTTTGAGCTTTCGTAATTTAGTCGGGCATTGAGCAGAGAAAGGGCGCCGCAAGTAAATGAGGCGCCCTAAAACTGTTATTTCTGAAGGTCAGTCCAGATCCGGGTGTAAATCTTCTGAACCTCTGGAGGGCAGATTTCGGCTACGTAACCTGCGCCCGCCAATTCAGCCGGTGTATTCACCTCTGGCGCATCTGCCATGTCGGCTGGCATGAATGGCGCTGAACCGTCGATGCCATTAGCATAGCGAGCGAATGCTGAGATTAGGGCAGCATTTTCCGGGGCCATAATGAAGTTCTGGAACTGCTTTGCTTCTTCGACGTTTTTGGCGTCTGACAGAACCGCGACGTTGTCCATCCAGATCGGGAAGCCCTCTTGTGGGTATCCATAAACGATGTCCGGGTTTTGCAGGCGAGAGCGGAACGACGAACCGTTCCAGTTCACACCGGCGGCGATGTCGCCTTTTGCGTACTTCTCAACTGTGCCGTAATCGAGCGACAACCAATGCGGTTTCGCTGCAATAAGTGAATCACGTACTTTTTTCAGGATTGCTTTGTCTGAAGTGCACTGCTCACCGCCGTGATAATTGATGGCAAGACCCATGACATCGCTCATTTCCGGCACAACGTTGATTTTGCCTTTTAGCTCATCAGGTGGGTCCAGAAAGATAGCCGCTGTATTCGGGTTGCCGGAATAAACTGCGCTATTCACTGTTAGGCCTACGGTACCCCATTGCCATGGTACGGTGTACTGGCGACCCGGATCGAATGCGACATCGACCCATTGTGCTGATACGTTGCCAAAGTTGGACATTTCATGCGGGTTGGTCTGCAGCAGAAGGCCTTCGGCCACGAAAACTGGGATGTAGGTGCCAGAAGGGACAACGATGTCAAAACCATGGCCGCCAGCTTTGACTTTCGCTAGCGCTGTATCGTTTGAATCGTAGTCGGTGATGGTGACCTTAATTCCGGTCTCAGCCGTGAATTTCTCAATCAACTCAGGACTTGTGTAGTTGCCCCAGTTGTAGATGTTCAGTTCTCCTGCCGCCAATGCTGGGCTTGCCAGGCCTATTGCTGCGGTAAGGGCTAAACTCTTGAGTGCGTGTTTCATGTGTATTCTCCCTGTTTATTTCTTAACTCTAGACAAGACAAAGAAAGCGACGACCATTGCGATCGAAATTGCCAGTAACACGGTTGAGATCGCATTCACTTCAGGCGTGATAACCCGCCGTAACTGGCCGAGCATATAGGTTGGCAGCGTATCCTGCCCCGCGGATTTTACAAACTCTGTGATCACCACGTCATCCAACGAGATCACGAAGGCCAGCATCGCCCCAGCCAGAACGCCCGGCCAAAGTTGGGGGAACGTGATGGTCCAGAATACCCGCCATGGCGTTGCGTATAGGTCAGCGCCTGCTTGCTCTAAATTCAGGTCCATGCCCTGAAGGCGGGCGCGGATGGGCATATAGGCGAAGGGGATGCAGAATGCGGAATGGGCAACAATCAGATACCAAAGGCCAGTATACCCTGTAGCAACCTTGATCATAGCAAAGAATATCAGAAGCGCGACCGCAGTAACGATTTCCGGCACCATCAAAGGCTGGTTGATCATTGCGAATACGAAAGTGCTGCCCTTGAATGCCGAGGTACGGGTTGTTGCCAAAGCCGCGAGCACAGCCGCCGAAGTGGCTACGGCTGAGGCCGAGAGGGCGAGTATGAGAGAGCGTAGAGTCGCATCCTGAACTTTCTGATTTTCCCAAGCGGCAACATACCATTGTAACGAAAACCCCTCCCAAATCGCGATGGAGCGGCCTGCGTTGAAGGAATAGACCACAAGAATGATGATCGGGGCGTAAAGGAGGATAAAGCACAGCATTGCAACTGTGTTGAACCCACGTTGTTTTCGGACATCAAATGTTTTTGGGTTAGCCATGTGACGCCCCGTCTTTTTCTGCTGAACGGACGTAGATTATCAGTGCAACCATAACGATGGCGAGCAGGGTGATCGAAAGCGCGGCACCGAGAGGCCAGTTTCGACCCTGCCCGAACTGAAGCTCTATCAGATTACCAAACATTAACTGTTTGCCCCCGCCAAGCACGCGGGGGGTGACGTAAGCGCCCAAAGAAGGCACGAAAACGAGAATGGAGCCTGCGATAACACCGGGTTTTACCAACGGGAAAATTACGTTTTTCAACACCCTGAGGCGCGATGCGTAGAGGTCATATCCAGCCTCGACCAGTGAAAAATCGAACCGTTCCATCGATGCGTAAATTGGCAGAACCATGAGCGGTAGGTAGACGTAAAGCATGCCGATGGTGACCGCGAACTCAGTATAGAGCATCTGAATCGGCTCATTTATTATCCCCGTTGAGATAAGGAGCGTGTTGATCACACCTTCGTTCCGAATGATTTCCATCACCGCAAATGTGCGGATCAGGAGGTTGGTCCAGAATGGAATGATAATTAGCAACATCCAGATATCGCGGGTGTTTTTCGGTCGAGTGGCAATGAAGTAAGCTGTTGGGAAACCAAATAAAAACGCCATTAAGGTCGTGATTAGTGATAGTTTTACCGAACGCCAGAAAATTGACAGATGTGCATCGGAAAATCCGATGGTTTCATCAAAGAAGTCGCGCTCTGCGACTACATTAAACCATGCTTGAGTAGAAAAATTCCATTCAACGCCGCCGTAATCGCCTGCCTCCAAAAACGAGTAGGTGATAACGATCAGCAATGGGCCGGCGGCTGCAAAGAACAGAATGAACAATGCCGGGGAGAGAAGAGCCCAGCGCCGTCGGCTTTCTTGTTTTTCGAGAGCGCTTGCCATCAATCCCTCAGCACTTGGCCGAGGCCAGTCTCTACTTGAACGCCGACCCGCGCGCCCGTTTCCAAGCCGTCGCGTGCATCAGATTGATTTTGGCGTCGGACCACGAATTGATCACCATCATCCGTCGTGACGTAATAGTGCGTATCGGTACCAAAGTAGACGATGTTGGATAGGTGCCCACGAAGCAAACCGTCTTCTTCATTGGTTAGTACCGCATGCTCCGGCCGAACTGCGATTGTAACTTTACCTGATGCAGCGCCACCTTCCGGGCAGCGGGCGGACATCAAAGCACCAGATTTTAAGCGAACCTGTGCAGCGTTGCCTTCCACTGTGTCGATTTCGGCGTCGAGGAAATTTGTATCACCAATAAAGTCAGCCACAAAACGTTCAGCAGGATGTTCGTATATATCGCGTGGTTGGCCGACCTGAAGAATTAGACCTTTGTTCATTACCGCTACGCGGTCTGACATTGATAGTGCTTCTTCCTGGTCATGGGTTACGAAGACAAATGTAATGCCGGTTTCATGCTGCAGGCGCTTTAGCTCGATCTGCATATCTTTGCGCAGTTTGAAATCGAGCGCGGATAGCGGCTCGTCCAGCAATAGAACTTTGGGACGTGGGGCCAGAGCGCGGGCAAGGGCAACGCGTTGTTGCTGGCCACCAGAGATTTCTGAGGTTAGGCGCTTGGCAAGATGGCTCATCTGTACCAGCTCCAGCATCTCGTCTACAGTCGCTTGAATTTCACCCTTTGGCTTGTTCTGCATTTTTAGGCCAAAGCCGATATTTTCGGACACATTCATATGCGGGAAGAGCGCGAAATTTTGGAAGACTGTATTTACCGGGCGCTTGTAGGGCGGCAGTGCAACCAAGTTTTCACCATCCAACCGGACAGAGCCAGAACTGGGTTCATTAAACCCCGCGATGGTGCGTAAGAGTGTAGTTTTACCGCAGCCTGATGGACCAAGCAGCGTAAAGAATTCATTCTTTTGGATCGTCACGCTGACCGAATCTAGCGCTACGAACGCATTGTTCCCAGACCCGAAAACTTTGGAGACGTTGTCGATCTCAATCATGCGTGTGAACCATCCTAGTTTTGTTTGATCAAAGCTACGAGAAAATTATTTTATGTCAATAAAAGTTTTTATTGCGTAATAATATTGGCGACTCAAGATTTGGGAGGTGTTGATGGCCGCAGTTGGCGTGCAGTCGGGGTTAAGAGAACGGCAAAAGGCAGAAAGAAGGACATTATTGCTGTCCGTTGCCCGCAGGCTGTTCGAAACCATCGGGTATGACGCAACAACCATGGCAGCGGTGGCGGCAGGAGCGGGTGTGTCGACACCGACTGTATTCAATTATTTTGGCAGTAAAGATGACTTGATGCTGGCCATCATATGGGAAGGGCATCGCAAAAGCGGTGAAGATATCGCTTTGCAGAGAATTGAAAAAGGCGTTCCTTTAGCGAATGCTTTGACCGATTTTTTTGAGACAATCGCCAAAAATTCTATGGCAATCGCAGGAAAGAGGGTTTGGCGTTTTGCCGAAGCAACGAATATTCGCAGACCGAAATCTGAGTTTGTAAAAAAGTATTCTTATGTTGATGACCGATTGGCAAAGCAGTTAACGGCGTTTTTAGTGCGCAGTGATCGTACAGAGCACCTAAAAGGCGTTTGTGAGCCAGATATGTTGGCGCGGGTGCTGTATAATCACTGGAATGCCCTTTTTATGGCATTTATCAGAGATGAAGAAATGACCATGGCCGAACATGTGGCATCAATCCGCAAAGATATGAAAGTTCTGGTTGATCTAATTTTTTGAGTTGAGAACGTCGGTTGTTGTGCCCGAAATGTCGCCGCGAAACATCAATTGCTTGCCAGTCAGAGTTTTCTAAATCTATCGCTTGCGCGACTTGCTGTCCGCATCTAAAGGCGGCAGCAATCTGAAAGCTCAGAACGTAGGGATGCGGTATGCTTTGGTTTCTTTCTCTCGGCTTTTTAACGGGGTTGAGCCATGCGTTGGAAGCGGACCATTTGGCCGCAATCGGTGCAATGGCTGTTGATAAACGCAAAAAAGGTCGCGGTGAGCATTCTTTGGCAAGGCGTGGTGCGGCCTGGGGCATTGGTCATGCGCTGACTTTGTTTGCCATTTGTGCCGCTGCAATCTTGCTGGGCTTGACGTTGAGCGACCAACTGGCCGCAGCGTTGGAATTTGCAGTTGGGCTGATGCTGATATTTCTGGGTGTTGATGTCATTCGGCGTATGCGTCGGGCTCGAATCCATTTTCATAAACATGATCATGGCGATGGGGCACCGCATATTCATGCGCATAGCCACGCTAAAACATCAGACCATAATCACGAGCACGCGCGCGGATTGCCGTTAAAACCATTGCTGGTTGGGCTGGCGCATGGTGCAGCGGGTTCGGGAGCATTGTTGGTTTTGGCGCTTGCAGCAACGCAGGAACCTTGGTTGGCCATTGTATATGTGGTGATCTTTGGTGTTGGCGCAGTTGCAGGTATGGCATTGTTGACCTATGCGGCGTCCTGGCCGCTTAGTTGGGCTGAACGGGGTGCTGGTTGGATTTATAAGGGCGTTAGCCTTGCCTCAGCGGCTGTTGCAATGGGCCTTGGCGTTTCAATTGTTGTTGATCGCTGGGCCATGGCGATTGAAGTATTCTGAGCAGATTTAGACGGTAGACTCTTCTGCGCAAAATCTGCGGGAAATTTCATTTAAACTGAGAGAACTCGCCCTTTGACGTACCTAACCTGCAAATAGACATGTTCTTGCGAACGGCGCTTTTGATGCTCGACTCTCTCCCCCTCACGTATCGCGCAGATGGGAGCGTCGTTTTCGCGACCCCTGACTAGCGGCGGGGATGGATGGCGGGTGTATTTTGATCAGTTAGGCACCTCGCCGCAATTTTTAGCGCTCACTTTCAGGGCTTGCCGAATGTCTTTTCTGGTAAGACTGTGGGTGCCTTGGTTCGAAAGGAATGACTATGGCGGAGCCTTTGGTTCTGATTGCTGATGACGACGCGAATATTCGCGAAGTCATACGTTTTGCGCTTCAACGCGAAGGGATGCAAACCATTGAGGTTGCTGATGGTGCTGCTGCAATCAAAGAGTTTCATGAGCAAAGCCCGGATTTGGTAGTGCTGGATGTCGGTATGCCCGAGGCAGATGGGTTGGATGTATGTCGCGAAATCCGCAAGACGCATCAAACGCCTGTTCTTTTCCTATCTGCCAGAGACGAAGAGATTGACCGTATTCTGGGGCTGGAAATTGGTGGGGATGATTATGTCGGAAAGCCGTTTTCGACACGTGAATTAACGACCCGAGTAAAGGTTATTCTAAAACGAACCATGAGTTCTTCAGCCACAGCCGCAGTTGAACTGAAACATGGTGCACTGGCGTTGGATGAGGCTGCGCATGAGGCAATGTTTAATGGTGATCATTTGCAGCTTACGCCTTTGGAGTTTGGCATTCTGAAAGCCTTTTTGGCACGTAAAGATCGTGTTGTTAAACGGAACGAGATTGCCACAGCGGCCTATGATATGAATGTCCATGTTTCGGGCCGCACGATTGATAGTCACATTCGTAATATCAGGGTGAAGCTGGATGAAATGGGGTGCCCCTCTGCCATTGAAACCGTTCATGGTGTTGGGTTTCGATTGGGGCATTGCCAGCCTGCATAAGCCGCTTTGAGGGAGCCAAAAAGTTGAAGTTACGCCCGCCAATCAGGTTGGTTCTTGCGTTAATGATCCTGATTGCGATGGGTACGCCCTTCGTCGGGCTGTTCTTTTTGCGGGTAATTGAAAATCAGCTTATTCGCAAAACAGAGGCGGAGTTAATCAGCCAGTCTGCGGCAATTGCAGCGGTTTATGCGTCAGAAATTCGGGCGGCAGGGATTTCACCGCGCCTGTTTGGTCCGCGTGCTGACGGGCCATTCGATGCGGCGCATCCTGAGGCATTTATCCCCTTGAATGCTCAGCTCGATTTGGCAAGCGACCCTGTTTTGCCGCCACGCCCGGATGCCCGTGCAGCAGGACGGAAGGCACCTGATGCCTATTTAAGGGTCGGCGAAAAACTGTCGACGATTATCAAGGATACCCGGAAACGGACCCTTGCTGGTATGTTGTTACTGGATTCTCAGGGCGTTGTCATTGGCGGTTCTGGCCCTGTTGGTGCGTCACTGGCGCATGTTCCAGAGGTTCATAATGCCCTGAAAGGGCATTATTCCAGTGCCTTGAGAACGCGTCTTAGGCATCGACCACCGCCGATGGTGTATACGATTACCAAGGGGGCTAGTTTGCGTATATTCACGGCGTTCCCGGTCATCGTCCATGGGCGGGCAGCCGGGGTTGTGTATGCCTCTCGGACTCCGCCCCATGTAATGCAGATGGCTTATGCGGAGAGGGATAAACTGGCCTTTGCCGGTATTGCAATGCTGGGGTTGGTTTTGGTTTTTGCTTTTGTCGCTAGCCGGGCCATTACAGCGCCGATCAGGCAGTTGACTGAACGCACCCGTGCGATTGCCGCTGGCGATCGTGACGCGATGAAATCGCTTAATCGCCATGGTACGGCGGAAGTTGCTGAGTTGAGCGAGATCTTCCTGAGAACTGCGCGACAACTGCATAATCGTTCTGATGATCTGGCTGCATTCGCGGCACATGTTAGTCATGAGTTGAAATCGCCCTTAACAGCGATTCAGGGCGCGGCTGAGCTGATGCGTGATGCCGATGAGGATATGAGCAGCGCAGAGCGTGCTAAGTTTTTGGGGAACATTGTTTCGGATACTCGTCGTTTGGATATTCTTGTCCGACGGTTGCTGGAACTTGCAAGAGCGGAAGCAAGAGGCGGGGATGAAGGATCCACGAGCCTAAGCGATGTTGAGGCTGATCTGTCAGGTCGGGCGGGGCTGTCGATTATAGTGAGTGACCCAAAATCGGTCAGGCTCGCGATCTCTACCGAGAAGTTATTGATCATCCTTCATAACCTAGCGGATAATGCTGCGCTTCACGGCGCGAAAAGATTGTCGGTTCGGGTAAATGCCGTGAATGGGCGGGGCCGGGTTGATGTTTCTGATGATGGAGAAGGTGTTTCTGATGGAAACAGCAATCGAATCTTTGATCCGTTTTTTACTACGCGACGCGATAGTGGCGGAACGGGGATGGGATTATCGATTATTCGAGCCCTATTAGTCGCAAGAGATGGGAGCATTGAAGTTGGGCCGAATGCACCGGGCGCCAGTTTTGTAATCGACCTACCGATAGCACGTTAAGGCTAACTGCCAAATAACTCAGCAGCAAATTTGGGATAAGGGTCTGCAATTGCCGTTGCGACAGGGCCGCGAATGAGTTTTAGCGCAGCTGCATTTGGTAACTCGGTTTCGGGGACGTGATCGGGGATAATGAAGTCAAAGCCCGTATTGTCCTGAACTTGCTCAACACTGACGCCGGGATGGGTTGAGGTTAGTGTGAAGCAGGCCTTTTTCTTGTCAAAATGCATGACGCAAAGGTTCGTAACCAATGCATGTGGCCCGCCAGTGCGGTGAATGCCCGGTTCGCTGATGCCGGGTGAAGAAATGAAGTCTACCTTTTGCGGGAAAATCCGCCGGTTATGCTCAAAGCGGAATAGGATTACCCGTGGTACGACGAAATAGAGGTAGGCCGAACCAAAAGCACCGGACCATCGGGCCTTCATCTGTGGGTAATCCCCGACACCGGTTAAGTTGATGTTGGCAGCGCCATCGATTTGGCCGCCGGATAGGAAAAATGCATCGATGCGCCCTTGGCCCGCCTGATCGAACAGCTCTGCGCCGCCGTCGGTGCGATACTCTGGTATTTCGCAGCCGATGATAGAGACTTGGGCATTGTCCTGATGCGCTCGAACCAAGGCCGCTGCGCCGGGAATGGGCGACAAAACGCCGACTGCGATATGACCGCATCCTTTGAGCAGGTTGCTGATTGTGTGGATCAGCAGTTCTTCTTTTCCTGCGATACTCATCTGGTTGCGGCACAGTTGAGGCCGCATTGATTGAGCCAATCAGTGAACCCGTCTTTTGAGCGGCTTGCGGTGGCATAGGCTGCGTGGGCGCTGTCATCACGGTCATAGCGACCGGGTTGGGCGGTTGGCCAAGCCGCACCGGGGGCGGTGGCGATAGCAGTAACGTAGATAGAACTGATTAAATTGGGCGATCGGCCGGGGTCGAGCCGCAGGTCATGGTCAACCGTTTCTTCGACAGTTACGAGAGTCTTCTTTGCAGCATGAGACATGCATTTAATCTCATGCCGACCGCCGACCCATACATTGCCGTGAATGTCGGCCAAGTCAGCGTGCACCAGTGCAAAATCTGGTTGGATCGCAGGTAATGCAACAATCTGGTCGTCCGGCTGAAACGGGTTTTCAATGATCTTGTAATCTGGTCGGGTGTTTAGGATGTCGGAGCCAATTAACCCGCGCAACGTTGTAAAAGGTTGCCCTTTTTCACCGGCTTGAAGCGCGGCATAAACTGCTGGGCAAGTGCTGTCTTTAATCTCAATTGAGCCATTTTTGATGGCTTCGACAAAACGCCCCGCTGCCCCAAACTCCCCTAATGACACCCCAGAGGTTTCAACGAGTTTGATACAGCCTGCGCCGATCAATACATCTGAGATGTAAGAGCCTGTTGGTAAGGTGATTAAGTGGAGGTTTCGCGCATTTCTGCGGATGAGAGCTTCGGCAAGACCTACGGGAGATGAAGGATCCTTGGCGATGATAATGCTGGCCCCATCAAGGACCAGCGCAGCTAGTTCATCTACGGTTGAAAGGTGCTTTGTCATAACTCACTTTCAAAGGCAGAAAGTCGTCACGTCAAGCGCGAAGCAAGCCTTTGCATACCAAAAGTGCGACAATGGCACCAACAAGTTGGGCGGCGATGAACCCCAATACATGTGTCGGGTCGATGCCGGCGAATGTATCACTGAATCCTCGTGAAATCGTAACAGCCGGATTGGCGAAAGAGGTTGAAGCTGTGAACCAGTAAGCGGATGTGATATATAGGCCCACTGCCATTGGTACAGCGTCGGGTCGGGCGCGAAGAGTAGCAAGAATAGTAAACACCAGCCCAAATGTAGCGACGAATTCGGCAAACCATTGCGCATTGCCCGTTCGGGCAGTTGTACTAGCTTGAACAACCGTTAGATCGAACATCAAGTGAGCCGCGAACACGCCAAGGATACCGCCAGCGATTTGTACGAGCACATAGCTGATACCCTCCATCGCGCTGATTTCTCGTTTCAACGCAAATACGAGAGTGACGGCAGGGTTGAAATGGGCACCAGAAATGGGACCAAGCATTGTGATTAGAACGACGAGTATAGCACCGGTTGGAATGGTGTTTCCCAAGAGCGCAATGGCAACATTCCCACCCGCCAGATTTTCGGCCATGATTCCGGAGCCGACAACCGCGGCGAGGAGAAAGGCTGTCCCCAAAAACTCGGCACCCAAACGTTGAGCGGGTGAATAGGTCATCGTTCAATCCTTTCGGTCAGGAACATTCTTTGCGTTTGATCGCTAACGCTGAATTCACCACTCGGCAAGTAAGAGCAAATTAAATCGCAAAGCGTTTTATCATCAGTTTGTAACAGAATTAGGACTGTCTCGCTGTGCTGCGGCCCGTTCTCTGGCGAAGATAAACAAACCTGAACCAATAATGATTGCGACGCCGATCCATTTAGTTGGATCTGGCCGATCATCGAATATCAAGTAGCCAAAGATCGTCGCTGAAACGATTTCCAAATACTGGAGCGGAGCAAGAACAGAGGCAGGAGCGTACCGGAACGCATATACGATCAGCATATGGGCAAACGTTGCAGCGACGCCCACGCCGATTAGTAGTCTGATCGCATAGTTGCTTGGCCACACAGGATCAAAAGTGATGTCGCCTGTGCCCTCAAAAGCCCAGAGAACTAGGGCAATAAATATTGCACCGGAAATACCTGAATAGGCCTGCATAGCGAAGGGATCGACCTTTTGGGCCATAGAACGGGTCAGGACGAGATAGAATGCAAAGCAAAGGGCGGTACCGAGGGGAAGGGCGCTGACCCATCCAAGTTCGCTAAAACTCGGCTGAATAACGATGAGCGCACCAGCAAAGCCAACGGCGCAGGCTGCATAGCGACGCCAGCCCACGGGCTCACCCAGGAATAGGCCACCCAGAAGAGTGAGGATCATTGGTTCAACAAAGAAGATCGAAATCGCATCTGCGATGGGCATGTATTTAAGAGCGCTAAAAAAGAAAACAGTCGCCGTCGCCATAAGCACACCGCGTGCGATGTGTTGCATAAGCTCCTGAATTGACAGGGCTATTAACGCTTTTCGCCAAATGACGATGGGGATGAGGAGTAGGGTTTGAACTGTGAAGCGACCCAAGGTTATTTCAGCGGCGGGGACTTCGCTGGTGGCGAGTTTGCCAAATACATCAATGACAGGACCGAGAATGCTGAACCCGATCATCAAGAGAATGCCGGTTGTCGCCAATGATGCGGTACTATCTGGTGCGCCGCCCACTCGGGGTGATAAGCTGGGATTATTGGACATTTATTTGCCCCTTTGTTCGGCGATTAGACAGTCTTAAGCTTGCAAGGTAGGTGTAGCGGGAAAAGTGGATGGGTTAACCGCGACAAATCGGGCTGTAAAATGACGCAAGAAACATTTTCCGTTGTTACAGTAATGAAAGACGAAGGCCCTTTCATTCTGGAATGGATCGCGTGGAACCAGATGATTGGCGTTAACCATTTCATTGTCATGACTAATGATTGTTCTGATGGCACTGACCTAATTTTGGACCGGCTGGATGAAATGGGCATTGTTACCCATTTGCCGAATCCCGTGATGCTGCTGGACGGCGGGAGCGTTCATAGTATTGCATTACGGTATGCGCAGCATTTGAGGGTCTACCGTCAGGCAGATTGGATTTTTCATACAGATGTTGATGAGTTTCTGAATATTCATACCGCGGAAGGGGATTTACCTTCGCTAGTGGCCGCAGCCGGGAACGCAGAGGGACAAGTTGATGCGATTTCGATTTGCGAAACTTTGTTGGGTTGTGGTGGGGTCGAGGGGTTTGTTGATGAACCGGTAACGCGCCAATTTTTGCATGGAATGAGACGTCATGCGTTGCAAGGCGAAGAACGACGTGGTGTTAAAACATTATTTCGAAACAAAAATCTATGGCGTGGCCGCAAAAACCATCGTCCGATCGTCAAGCGTAATCAGATTGGACAGGTACGCTGGACGGATGGTAGTGGTAAGCCTGCGCCAGAGGAGTTTGTTAACGGAAAAGAACCTGGTTTGGATTGTAATGGCCGTTATGGATTAGCCGCGTTGCATCATTACTCCGTCAGATCGATGGAAAGCCTTTTGGCTAAGCTTAGACGTGGCGATGCTGTGAAATCTAACCGGACTAAGGGTTGGAAATACTGGCGTAAGCGTAATCAGAATATTGAACCAAACGATGATATGCTGGCTAAGCAACCCGCGCTTGCAAAGGAAATTGCCCGATTAAAGGCTGACCCGATCTTGAGCGACCTGCATGCGAGGGCCGTGACCCAACATAAACATCAAATCGCTGAGATGTTGGTCGACGCTGAAATGCAAGAAATGATTGAGTTCTATCGCCGAACGATTTGGGGTGATCCCGATTTTGCAAAATAGGTACTTGTGAAAGGCAATTCGTCAGACAGGGCGCAAGTGGGAGGTTAACTGTTCAATTGCCGCAACGATGCGGTGCTGTTCAACCTGATGTACCATATGTCCCACATCCGGAAGCAAAGTCAGATTTGCATCAGGTGCAGCGTACCAAAGCGGGACGGCATGAACACTTGCTAATACAGTTGGATCTTGTTCGCCGTGAATAATTTCTATTCGAGTATTAAGTTGCGTATAGCGAGTGGAAATTCGATCTAAATGATCATTTAGGTTTGCAATATCTTCCGCATTCCAGCGAAAGTTATCTGGGCGGAGGGATAAGTCTATACCAATATGCTCTAGGTATCCCGGTATCGGTTCGTTCGGAAAGTACACTTCCGTTAGAAATTGTTTTCGACGGTCATCATCCACGTATGATCGAGCGAATGTCGATACCAGACTACTGTAATTGGGATTTGCGCCAAGCCCATACATCCAAACCCCATCACCGCCCCAAGGGAAGGTTGCACCCGCGAGCATTGCGATACCTGCAACTTGTGCAGGATCGTTTAGAGCCCAAGATGCGGCGAGAGAACCGCCTAAGCTGTGGCCCACTATTACAGCTTGATTAACCCCAAGCTTGTAGGCTGCGCGGCTAAGAAGTTTTGCCTGCGTTTCAGGGTTTGCACCGTCAATGGCGATTCTGTCGCTGTATCCGAAGCCTGGGCGATCAAACGCGATGACGCGATAATTGGGTGTGAGTTTCGCCATCATGGTGAAAGTCCAATCCAAAAGGCTTGAGTTTGCCCCATGGATTAGAATGACAGTTGGCCCAGAGCCTTGATCAACATAGTGAACTTTCAAACCATCTACGGTCATAAATTTACCGGAAGGTGGATAGGCCGTTTCAGATTTTTCAATCTGCTTTTGGCCGCTTACACATCCGGCTAAGCCACCTGATGCAAGCAAAGCTGTCGTGCCGGTGATGAGTTTACGGCGCGAAATTCTAGATTCATTCAGATTCGTGGTAGTCTTCATTCCGCAAAATTATCAAGTGATCCAATTTCCGGATAGGATTTTTTGCAAAGTCGAGTATGGTGGGAAATAGGTCATTGATACTTACCTGGTTGGGAGACGGCAATGAAGCATTCTGCTGTGACGCTTAGCGACAGATACGATCTGTCAAAAGAACAGGTTTTGCTTAATGGTACTCAGGCGCTGTTGCGCATGGTGCTGATTCAAAAATTGCGAGATGCGCAGGCCGGTTTGTCCACGGCTGGTTATGTCACTGGGTATCGTGGTTCACCAGTGGGTGGTTTGGATTCTACGTTTGGCCGCGAGAAAGTGCGGTTAGATGAAAATGATATAGTTTTTGAGCCTGCATTGAATGAAGATTTGGCTGTGACCGCGATGTGGGGCGCGCAGCAAGCAGGACTTCGTGGTGATGGCAAGTATGATGGCGTTTTTGGACTTTGGTATGGGAAAGGCCCGGGTGTAGATCGATCAGGCGATGCATTACGGCATGCCAACCTTGCGGGAACACAGCGGCACGGCGGTGTTTTAGCGGTCATGGGCGATGACCATACAGGCGAAAGTTCTACCACTGTTCACCAATCAGATTTCGCGATGGTTGATGCACAAGTTCCAATTATCTCGCCAGCGGGCGTTCAGGAAATTCTGGACTATGGAATACACGGCATTGCATTGAGCCGTTTTGCCAGCGTTTGGGTTGGTATGAAATGCCTGAAAGACACCATCGAAAGTACGGCGATTGTTGATGGGCGTTCTGACCGGGTTGAAGTGAAGATTCCGGATGACTTTGAAATGCCAGAAGATGGCATTTCAATTCGATTGGCTGATGACCGGATTCCGCAAGAACAGCGCATGCAGCGTTACAAACGCTGGGCCACACATTCTTATGTGCGTGCCAATCGTCTGGACCAGCGGGTACGTGGTAAAGCGGGTGCTCGCATTGGCATTGTTTCGGCAGGGAAAAACTGGCTGGATGTGGCACATGCTTTTGAATTGCTGGGTATTGATGAGGAAACAGCCGAGCGTATTGGCGTTACGGTTTACAAACCCGCTGTTGTTTACCCGTTGGAACCAGAGGGTTTGAAGGAGTGGGCTGACGGTCTGGACCTGATTGTCGTGGTCGAAGAAAAACGCAGTCTGATCGAGAGCCAGATTAAAGAGATTTTGTATGGTGCAAAAAATGCACCGCGCATTGTCGGCAAACGTGATGAAGACGACGCAGTCCTGTTTCCAGTAGAAATGGGGCTTAATCCAGTGGATGTTGCCCTAAAGTTGGGTGGAATCCTGTTCGCTGAGGGTGTTGCAGGTGAGATAAACACGCGCCGCATTCAAGCGTTGGAAGACGCAACAGGCGCCAGCAATATCGGAGATACACCGGATAGAACCCCTTGGTTTTGTTCAGGTTGCCCGCATAATAGCTCAACCAAACTACCCGATGGATCCCGTGGTTTTGCCGGTATTGGTTGCCACTATATGGTTCAATGGATGGACCGTGATGTGCTTGGGTACACGCATATGGGTGGCGAGGGTGTTAATTGGATTGGGGAAGGCAAATTTTCCAAGACAGAACATGTTTTCCAACAACTGGGTGATGGGACGTATAACCATTCGGGTGTAATGGCCATTCGCGCCGCCGTAGCCGCAAAGGCGAATATTACGTTTAAGTTGCTGTACAATGATGCAGTGGCGATGACGGGTGGTCAGACGCATGATGGTGATATTGATGCTTACCGAATGATTGAAGAAATTCGGTCGTTCGGGTTGGCGGAGACGGTCGTTGTTTATGATGAAAAAGAAGAGTTTGAACCCTCGCGCATTCATTCAAGCGTAAAGACTTATAAGCGTGCTGAGCTTCAGTCAGTTCAGGAGCGATTGCGTGATGTTAAAGGCGTTACTGCACTGATTTATGTGCAAACGTGCGCGGCTGAAAAGCGTCGTCGCCGTAAGCGTGGTAAATTCCCTGATATTGATAAACGGGTATATATCAATCCAGAGGTTTGCGAGGGCTGTGGTGATTGTGGAGTTGCGTCTAACTGCGTGTCAGTCGCTCCGTTGGATACAGAGCTTGGGCGGAAAAGGCAGATTGATCAGAGTGCCTGCAACAAAGATTTTTCCTGTGTAAATGGGTTTTGCCCCAGCTTTGTGACTTTGCATGGAGCCACGCCTAAGAAAGAGACCGCTGGAACATTTGCATTGCCTGATCTGTCAGAGCCGCAATTACCGATTATTGATGGCGTTTGGAATACAGTCACGACCGGCGTAGGCGGTACCGGGGTTGTCACCATTGGCGCAATTCTTAGTCAAGCAGCACATATCGAAGGCAAAGGGGCCGGTATGATGGAAATGGCGGGGCTGGCCCAGAAGGGCGGTGCAGTGAATATCCATTGCCGCATCGCTGAAAAGCCAGAGGACATTACTGCTATTCGAGTTGCCAGCGGCGAGGCGGATTTTGTGATTGGCGGCGATTTGATCGTTACGGCTTCACCCAAGACCCAAACTATGATGGTTGCTGGCAGGACACGTGTTGTTTGCAATGTTCATGAAATTAATATGGGTGAATTTACGTTGGATGGCGGGTTTCGTATTCCAGCAGACCGCCTGCGAATGAGCCTTGAGGCCCGCGTTGGAGCGGAGTCTGTTGCGTATCTGGATAGCACTCGGCTGGCTGAACGATTGTTGGGTGATGCTATCTATTCAAACATGGTGACCCTGGGCGCTGCTTGGCAAGCAGGTGGGGTTCCTATTAGCCGGGATGCCATTTTCCGTGCAATTGAGCTGAACGGTGCAGGTATTGAAGGTAACAAACAAGCCTTTGACATTGGGCGTTGGGCAGTGGTTTCGCCTGACGATGCTGCCTCAGCAATTGAACCTAGACAGGTTCAGCAGGCTGATCCGGCTGACAGGATTAAAGTCAGGTTTGATCGATTGGTTTCCTATCAGGATAATGCTTGGGCTGGCCGCTGGTTGAGCTCTGTGCGAAGCGCTGAGGAAGCCGAAGAAAAACTGGGCCTGACTGGATTTGCAGAAGCTGCTGCGTTCGGATTGTTTAAGCTAATGAGTTATAAAGATGAGTATGAAGTTGCTCGTCTGCATAGTGAGACCTTGCTGGATCAAATCGCTGAGCGTTTCGATAACGTGGAGAAAGTGGAGTTTCATCTGGCACCACCCATCTTGGGTCGTAAAGATGCAAAAGGGAAACCCGTGAAGACTACTTTTGGCCCGTGGATGATGCGGGCATTCGGGATACTGGCCAAGATGAAAGGTCTGCGTGGCGGTATGTTTGATGTGTTTGGCTATTCGGCTGAACGCAGGGGAGAGCGAGCCGCGATTGCAAGGCAAGAGGCGTTGTTGGTTGAGCTTTGTGCCAACCTAACGGCGGAAACTTTTGAGATCGCCACTGAGCTTGCGTCGCTGCCATTGCAAGTCAAAGGGTTTGGGCATGTTAAGGATGGATATGCCAAAACTGCTGACAAACGTAGGGACGAGTTGTTAGCGGCATTCCGCTCAGGTGGGACACCTGTTCAGCAGGCTGCTGAGTAATGTAAACGCGGCCCAATGTATGCCGGGTCGCGTTTGCCCTATGTCGCTTTTGTAAATAGGCGGCGTGCCCCAATCATTACTCTTCAAGTGAGTAGTTTGAAGTTGCCCAGATGCTTGTCCACTGGGCACCGCCAGCCGCATCTTCTGTACCCGGCACCAAAATTTGCACTGCGTTCACCATAAACTCGCCGCCATCGCCACGGGGGACAAGTGCCCTGCCAGTGGCGTCTGTGTGCAGGATCGTTTTAACCGCTTTGCTCTGACCAGGGGGGAAGTTGAAAACCTGAAGCTCAAAATTTGGGGCAGGAACGCCGTCTTGGTAAAGTCGCAATCGCACACCTTTTTTTGCAGCGCTTGAATAGGGATTAATCTCAGCCACAAGTTCAAATGGCATGCCCGTGAATTTGTCGTTTCCAGCGCCTGAGCCGACTTTCACCAGTGCTTTGGCATAGCGATAATAGTGTTCTCTGACTCTTTCCTGGGGCATTTCGCGTTCAATATGTTGTTCAATTACCCAATCCAAGCCAACGCCTGTCGCAAATTTTTTAAACTTTTCAAAGTTTGGGTAAACGATAACGTTCCTTGCAGATGCGAAGGCAAAAACGTGCAGGCCGCCTGTGGTCGCTTTCATTGTTAGGGCTGGATAGTCACCACGTCGACCGGGTACTGGGGCAGTGCCCTTGCGGGTGTGGACATTAAAGCTGCTGAACTGCTCCGGAATGTATGAGTAGGTGGCACCTTTGAAGTTTTCGCCGTTTTTAAGATCAGCCGAAATCTCTTCGCCAACAGCGACGGAATAGTCATGAGGCTCTAGCCAAAACTCATGTGCTTGCGCTGGAACCGCGCAGATTAAAAAGAAGACCTTGGCGAGGCGCGCAAAAAAGGGCATTTGGTGCTCAGTGTTTTGTTTACGGAGATCGACATGCTTCGACGGGTGAGCCTGATCAGTCAAGCCATTGGCCTTTTACTTGCGTTCTTTGTCGCAGTTCCTGCGGTTGCACATGAATTGAGACCGGCTGTGGCCGATCTGAGCTTTCAAGAAGACGGCACCAAATGGCGTATTGCGATACGCACCAACCTAGAGGCATTGCTAGCTGGAATTGGGCCAGAGCATGATGATACTTCAGAAAGCGTCAATGCAGGCCACTATGATGAGTTAAGATCTTATCCCAGCGGGCAATTGCGGTCATCATTTAATCAGTTTTCTAAGACGTTCCTGAAAGGCGTTTATGTGAAATCTGGCGAAGAAGTTTTAGAGCCGGTGATTGCAGGCGTAGTGATCGCGGAAGTTGGTGATATTGAAATCGCGCGCGATAGTTTTGTTACCATTGAAGGGGTTTTACCGCCTAATGCTTCGGCTTTGACCTTTGCCTGGGATGCCGGGTTTGGCCCGATAGTCCTTCGCGCGCCAGTCGTTGAGGGCGAAGAGGCTTATTCTGCCTATCTCACCGGAGGGGATGCAACGCTTCCGATTCCTGTGCAGGGTGCTGTCGCCGTCTCGTTCACTCAGGCAGTTTTGACCTATATTGAGCTTGGTTACATTCACATTCTGCCGCGCGGTTTGGACCACATTCTGTTTGTTGTTGGGTTGTTTTTGCTTTCCACCCAAATGCGGCCACTGTTGATCCAGGTCACCAGCTTTACGTTGGCCCATACGGTAACATTGGCGCTGGGTATTACCGGTGTTGTTTCATTGCCGGGTTCGATTGTTGAGCCGTTGATCGCTGCCTCAATCGTTTATGTCGCTGTGGAGAATATCCTTAGTGATAAATTGAGCAAATGGAGACCTGCTTTGGTCTTTATGTTTGGCTTGCTGCACGGACTTGGTTTTGCAGGTGTGTTGGGCGAACTTGGTTTGGCACCCGGTCAGTTTGTGACCAGTTTGATTGCGTTTAATGTTGGAGTTGAGTTGGGGCAATTGACCGTGGTTGCGATTTGCTTTGGGTTGGTCGGATACTGGTTTGGTCAGAAGAGCTGGTATCGGAAAGCTATCGTGTACCCTGGGTCATT
>JBMYPG010000016.1:0-37008 GCA_049600095.1 Pikeienuella sp.
GCATGGCTCTGCTGCTCATGCCATCGGGCATTGGCCGAGAGAAGATTTTGTTGGCTTGCTGGAGATGATGAAGAAGCGAGGCAATCGGATTGGTGGGAATACCGGACCCTATTCCCTCAGGTTTCTGGGGAAAGAAAGTTTCATCCTCTCGCGGGATGTTTCTGGGGCGTTGATCGCTGCTGGGGTGGTCGACAAGGTGCCTAGTTCCAAAACCGCGATGAAGGCGGTTCAGGCTGCATTTAATGAATGGGCAGAGGAAAGCGGAGAGAGCTTTACGGTCATCAGTCGGGTGCTGGCGCTGTCGATGGGGTGAGGCTGCAAATCGGGCAAGCGTAACGAATGCGTGATTCCGCGTAAGCCTTTGATATATAACAATACAACGTGGTTACGTTTACCAGATATTAACCCCAAAATACCCGAAAATTGACCAAATAACGAAAATTGAAGCCAAACCCGGCCTGTGGGTGAAGGCTCACCTGGGGTTTTCTGCGGCAAGACCAAAATGAGCGGATGGAGCCTTGCAATGGTTGCCTTTTGCGCTGCCCCGCCTGCTTATCCGCAATACACAGGCTGTCGCCCTGAATTTCGGTGAATGGCAATTTTCTCGCACAGCACTTTATGGCGTTTTGGTCCAAGCGTTATCATTATACCCCAAATAGCCCAAAACCTCTGCAATTCCCTGACATTACGTTTGGGTTACTTGATGGTTCAAATTACTTATCCCATTGTTTTTATAGTTTTCAATTTTTTGAAACAAATTGCATTATCAATTATAATCATGAAGTACGTAATTTCATGTTCGATGGCAAATTAGCGAAAAAGCCCATATCCCTCTATCATATTGATTTTAATATGTTTTTATATTTCCAGAAAATATGTTTTTATACTTCCAGAAAATATGTTTTTATACTTCCAGAAAAATAGTCAAATTTTTTGTTTTATATTTGATCAGTTAATAGTTGATTTGTCATCATTTAACCCTACCTTACGTAACATAGCCAACGTAGAGGCAAGCCAAGACGAGCAAAAGTTGGCAAAGACGTAAGGTTGCACAGTAACGGTTGGGCAGGACCCAACATGCAATCAGTAGCGTGTGTGGTTTACCGAAGTAATTTTTTCAACCCGGATACGGCCGACTTTATCAATGGCCATAGCGAAGAAAGGAATACCCAATGCCCAAATTCAAATTAGCAATATTAGCAGCAGCGATTTTTCTTAGCGCCGGATCATTCACCCAGGACTGCGAATATCAACAGGGTGTAGATGCATACCTGCAAGGAGATTATGTCCGTGCGGCCGACCATTATTATAAGGCGGCGACCGCCGGTCATGCAAAGGCGCAAAATAATCTGGCCGCGATGTACTTTATGGGCCAAGGAGTAACAGAGGACGCGCTTAACGCTCAGATGTGGGCAGAAATCGCCCATTCAAATGGCGTTAATTCAGCCAAAGGCTTTAAAATTGTATTTGCAGCCGAGTTGAACGACGTTGAGGTAAAACTGGCCTCAGCACTCGCGCATGAATGCAAATCTTCAGGCTACTCATTTTGCGGCATGAAGGCTTACGCCTCTAACTAATACGAATGCAGCCCAATTTCTGGTGCTGCTACCATGAACAAACCGAGACGGCCCTGGGCGTATTTCTTTGCCCTAAACCCAAGACATGCTCGGCCATATCATATTGCGGTCAGGCCGGAAATTATCGGGTTCTGACTGCATCAATTAACGGAAAACCCCTGTTTAAGAAGATCACGAGGTAAGTTTCCACTGCCTTGGCAGCCCACCCAAAATAAGTATCTGTTTAAGCTCAAGTCATCCTTTACCCGGCCAATCATATTCTGCTGCTGCATCCCAGAACGCGGCCAACATGCCCACAGGCGGGCGGCTTGCGGCGGTAATGATTTCCATTCGCCTGCTGGCTGCCATGCCCTCAATTGGGCTGTACTGAACACCGCAAAGCAGCGCTGTGTCCTCTGACATCACGCTAACACCCGCGCCATCATCGATCAGCGCTGTAATCCAATCTTCACGCTCAGACCGCATGGCAACATCAAGCTGCAGCCCGCTTGTCTTTGTTGCTTCGAAAAACCCTTCTCTAAACTCACAATGCAGTCGGTCCAGATAAGGTTGGCCAGCCACTTCTGCCAATGTTATCGAATTTTTGCCGGCAAACTCGTGGTTGGACGGATAGATTACCACCATCCGATCCTCGTATAGTTTAGCAGCCTGAAACCGCGGGTCATGGCGTGCCTCTTGCGCACAGAACACCGCATCCAGAGCACCTGCCAACAATAGATCAGCCGCATTATCCGGTACAACATCATGCAGAATAATCTCTACGCCCGGGTGGGTATTCCGGAATTGATGCAAAAATGGCCCCAAACGCCCCGGCCCAACCGTGCAGAGAACACCGATGTTCAACTCTTCGTGCGCCAAGCCTGCGGCGGACCGTGCGTCTAACCGAGCACGGCGCAGGTTTTCGTCAATCTTTTCGAAATGCGACCGCATGCGCCTGCCAAAGCTGGTCAGTGATACTTGCTGAGAGGTCCGATCGAGCAGGTCAGCGCCTAAATCCTCCTCTAACTTACGGATAGCTTTGGATAATGCGGGCTGAGAGACCGCTATGGAATCAGCTGCGCGGGTAAAGTTCAGCGTCTCAGCCACCGCCAGAAAATACCTGATCTGCGTGAAGTTCATTTGCAGTCTCCCATCACCATTTAAACCACCAATAACCTTGGGGCATAGAAGTGTTTACTTATTGATATTTCACAACTTTTCCCGCCGCCACTAGGTCTATCGCACCAGAAGCCGTCATGACAAGGAGGTATTCATGAACCGTTTCATTCTCGCCGCCGCCGCAATCGGGTTGGGCCTGTCCGCGAATATGGCCACCGCAGAAGTTGCCCACCCGACTTATAATGCAGACGGTGCTGTCGTTGCACCGACAGACTATCGCACATGGATCTATATCGGCACTCCGCTGACGCCAAACGCCCTGAATGGCGGAGAAGCGCCGTTCCCTGAGTTCCACAATGTTTACATCGAACCAAGTGCATTTGCCCATTTTCAGAAAACCGGCGAATGGGCCAATGGCACACAGATTGTCAAAGAACTGGTACTGATCCGTGAAAATGACAATGCCGAGGATGGCAGCACGTCCGAAGTATCCGGTGTTGGGTATTTTCAGGGTGAATTTGCCGGTCTGGAATTAACCATCAAAGACACAAAACGGTTCGCAGATGAGCCGGGCGGTTGGGTTTACTACAGCTTTGGCCACCATGCGCCGCCATATGCAAAGACAGCTCAGGCGTTTCCTACTGAGTCTTGCAATGCCTGCCATGAAGCATCGGCGGATACCGATTTTGTATTCACCCAGTTCTATCCGGTGCTCCGCGCTGCGATGCCAAAATAGAACCTGAATAGGAGTGTGGTGCTGAGGGGCCCACCTCCTTGTTTTGTAGTAAGAGCAGCTATCCCACCCCTGCTGCTTGCTACAACTGGTCTGGCCGGAGGTTTCCGGCCAGACCTTTCATTCCATTCGCCCAAAATGCGGTAAAGCATGATTGGCGGATAGGCCTGTAATCTCTGGTGCATTCCCATGCCAGATTTTAAAGGCGGCTGACATTCCTCAAACACGTTAGCCTCTGAATGGTGGGCAAGTCCCCGATCCTTGCCCACCATTTTGCCTGCGCCGCTGCGCAAGATTGTTCCGGGTGGCGCGGCAAATTGATACGGATATTACCCTAGCATGGCTCTGCGCATTGACCCTTTGAGGACTCGCGGATAACACCTACGCAACCGCAGCAATTTCTTTGGCAATGCAGCATTGCCATGTCCGGAGGTCAGCCATGTCACCCTCAGATTTCGACGCAGCCACCCAGTTAAAAGAGGCTTTGCCGACAGTTGATGCCGCCATCGCACTTGCCCGCCAGACAATGCGGGAACGGGTTTCAGCAGGTGAGCGTATTTCAAACAAAGCGTTGGAGAATGAGCAGCATGCAGCCCACGCGCTTAGCTGGGTTTCGACCTATGGCGAATGTCTGCGGCAGATGTCTGACTGGGCCACGAATTTGGCGGCAGAGGGCAAGTTTGGTGAGATTGAGCAGCTGATCCTGCAGATTGGTGCTGGCGAATACCTTGCCCAGTTGCGCGGCGGTGTGATGATGAGCCAGGGCGAAATTGCCCGGTTCGCTGACATTGGTGTTGATCCTGCGGCGCTGTCCCACCCGGCAATTGATCAGTTGATCGCGCTTGGCAACACCGATGCTGCGCGTCGTCGCCTGTCTGAACTGATGTTGGAAGCGCAGGGTTCATCAACCTTTGGCGCGACGGGTCTGGACGAAGAATTTGAGATGGTTCGCGACCAGTTCCGCCGCTTTGCCGATGATAAAGTCGTGCCGGATGCGCATGGCTGGCACTTGCGGGATGAGCTGATCCCGATGGAGATTTTGCAGGAAATGGGTGAGATGGGCGTTTTCGGCCTGACCATTCCTGAGGAATACGGCGGATTTGGCATGGGCAAGACGGCGATGTGCGTCGTGTCCGAGGAATTGTCGCGCGGTTATATCGGTGTTGGCTCGCTCGGCACCCGGTCTGAAATCGCTGCTGAGTTGATTTTGGCCGGCGGTACCGAAGAGCAAAAGCAGCAGTGGTTGCCGAAAATCGCGGCGGCTGAAATCCTGCCAACGGCGGTATTCACTGAACCTAACACCGGGTCTGACCTTGGTTCATTGCGTACCCGTGCTGTGAAGCAGGGTGATGAATATGTTGTTACCGGCAACAAGACATGGATCACCCATGCAGCCCGTACTGATGTGATGACGCTGCTGGCCCGGACAGATAGCGAATCTGACAACTATCGCGGCCTGTCGATGTTCCTGGCCGAAAAACCGCGTGGCACGGATGATAACCCGTTCCCGGCAGAGGGTATGTCAGGCGGCGAGATTGAAGTGCTGGGTTATCGCGGCATGAAGGAATATGAGCTGGGTTTTGACGGGTTCAAAGTGAAAGCAGAAAACCTGTTGGGCGGTGAAGAGGGTCAGGGCTTTAAACAGCTAATGAAAACCTTTGAAAGTGCCCGCATCCAGACCGCGGCGCGGGCAATCGGTGTGGCGCAGTCAGCCATGGAAATCGCCATGCAGTATGCGATTGACCGCAAACAGTTTGGCAAATCACTGATCGAGTTCCCGCGCGTTTATGGCAAGCTGGCAATGATGGCCGTTGAGATCATGATCGCGCGTCAGCTTACGTACCACTCAGCCCGCGAAAAAGACGCTGACCGCCGCTGCGATCTGGAAGCTGGCATGGCGAAATTGCTGGGTGCACGGATCGCATGGGCCAATGCGGATAACGGTTTGCAAATCCACGGCGGCAACGGTTTTGCGCTGGAGTATCCAATCAGCCGCGTTCTATGCGACGCCCGTATCCTGAACATCTTTGAGGGTGCAGCCGAGATTCAGGCACAGGTAATTGCTCGGCGTTTGTTGGAGATGAATTGAGTTAGACGCTATCGCAAATTTAGAGAATACGCCCAGCATGCAAATGCTGGGCGTTTTTCGATTAGATTGTGGACAGGCCCAAACCCGCCACGGCCATGATCGCCAGCACCGGGGCGACGCCCCATTTTAGGCGTAGCATTAGAACAGCGCTGACCGAGGTTAAGGCAACCACTCGCCAGTCCAGAGTGCCCACATCCGGCGTCCATAAAATGAGCGGTCCTGCCCGTTCTGCCGTTACTTCGGCGAACAGTACATGCAGGCCGAACCATACTGACAGGTTCAGGATCACGCCGACGACTGCTGCGGTTACGCCTGATAAAGCACCTGACAGGCGACGTTGGGCACTGATCCATTCGATGTAGGGGGCCCCGGCGAAAATCCACAGAAAACAGGGGGCGAATGTTACCCATAGGACGATTGCAGCGGCGGCGATGCCGAGTGCCATGCCGCCCTCTTTATACCCTGCCAGAAACCCGACGAATTCTGTCACAAGGATCAGCGGGCCGGGGGTGGTTTCGGCCAGACCTAATCCATCCAACATCTCGCCCGCTGTTAGCCAGCCAAAGCCCTGAACAACGTCCTGCGCCATATAGGCGAGCACGGCATAGGCGCCGCCAAAGGTGACGGCGGCGAGTTTTGAAAAGAACGCGGCCACATCGGTCAACAACGGCCCGCCGGTCAGGGCCAACAGGCCAAAGGGCGCGGCCCAGATAAGCGCCCATAGGGCGATGGTGCCGATGGTTCGCATCGGCCTTACCGTAACAGGTGCGGCGGGTTCAGATTCTGCGCCTCGCAACGCGCCCCATATCGCAGCGGCCAAGACAATCAGCGGATAGGGCGCAGCAAAAAAGAACAACCCGACAAAGGCCAAAGCAGCGACCAGCCAATGGTCCCAAAGCTTTAGGGCCTTGCGAGAGACCTTTAGAAGCGCCTCAATCACGATCACGAGAACCGCCGCTTTCACGCCTAAAAACAACCCCGTGGCATAAGAGGCCTGCCCCCAAATCGCGTAGGCCGCTGCCAGTGCCAGCACGATGGCAGCGCCCGGCAAGACAAACAACAGCCCGGCAATTAACCCGCCAAGCGTCCCGTGCAGGCGCCACCCGGCATAGGTGGCAAGCTGCATCGCCTCTGGCCCCGGCAGCAGCGTGCAGAACGATAGGCCGTTGAGGAACTGCCGCTCGCTCAGCCAGTTGTTATTCTCCACCACTTCGCGGTGCATCAGGGCGATTTGGGCGGCTGGGCCGCCAAAAGAAAGAATGCCAATGCGGCCAAACACTTTGACCATTGCAGCAATGTTAGGCTGATCAGACATATTCGTTCCCTACACGGCTTACAGCGTCAAACACAGGCATCGCTGCTGTTAGTCGCTCCAGATCATCTTCGTAAATCTGGTTTAACCCAGCGAGTACCGCCTGAATTGATGGTTGCGCAAGGTGTCGTGCCAATGCGTCCAATTGGCCGCTGTTCAGGCCAAACTGTTCCAAAGCGGCTTGAAAGTCTGCGGGGGCAAGTTCGCCGTTGAATTTTTCGGCCACCAATGCGGCGCTGTCCGGCTCCACGATCAGAAATGCTGCGTCGGGCGACAGGTAACGGCGGATGAGCCATAGGACGGAGAGGTCTCCGCCACGAGGCGCGGACCAACGGGTGGTTTGGCTTGGCGGAACCAACAGCCCGCCCGAATCTGCCCAACCGACAAAACCGCCGGTTAAGGCTCGGGCATTTACGCCCTGACTGCGTAACAATGCTGCGGTGCCTTGCCCCAATTTTGCGCCCTTATGGCAAACGGTAACGACCGGCGTGTTTGGCTTTACCTCTGGCGACAGGTGAGTGGCGCGGATGGCACCGGGGATCAGCCGGGGGTCTTCGGCGAAATCCTCATCAATGCGCACGTCAAGAATCTGTGGCGCGAACGGCCCCGGTGCGAGGCGTTTTAGGTCTTCGATAGAAATCATATGTGGTGATGGCATAGCGCATCCTCCCTTAGTTTCATGGGTCAGATGCGAAACTTGGGCGATGAGATGCCAGCCTGACGGGGGATCCGCGCACCCCGTCTGACTTGTTTAGGACGGGATAGAACACGGGTCAATCGTTGGTGAGGCTATTCCCCCTCAAAGGCGCAAAGGGCGTGTACCTCCAGCCCCATTGCCTCTAGTCGTTTGCGGCCGCCCAGATCCGGCAGGTCGATGACAAAGGCACAGGCGATGACTTCGCCACCCAGTCGTTCGATCAGTTTTACGCCAGCCTCTGCCGTGCCACCGGTGGCGAGCAGATCATCGACCAGCAGGACTTGTTCACCGGGCTGAATGGCGTCTTGGTGCAGCTCTACCGTGGCCTCGCCATATTCCAGCTTGTAATCCTGCTCGATGGTTTTCCACGGCAGTTTGCCTTTTTTGCGGATTGGCGTGAAGCCGACCGAAAGCTGATGAGCCACTGCGCCGCCGAGGATAAAACCCCGAGCCTCCAGCCCCGCCACACGGTCGATTTCGACGCCAGCATAGGGGTGCAGCATCAGGTCAACAGCCATGCGAAACCCTCGTGGATCGTTGAACAGCGTGGTGACATCACGAAACATGATCCCCGGCTCCGGGAAGTCTGGAATCGCGCGGATGTAATCTTCGATGGACTTGCGGGGTTTCATGGCACGGGCTCCGTTGTTCAGCCCCGCCCTTATCGCGTTATTTTAAATATGCGGAAAGGGGCGATTGCACGCCCCGGCTACAGGCGTGCTGCCTGTACATGCATCCAATCAAAGTTTCGGGCCCTGCCAAGGCCAATCCAGCCTTCGGCCTCCCATGCTTCCCACCATGGGTCGTATTCGGGGCGGGCCATACGCGCCCGATCTGATCGCCATTTCAATTTGTTGTTGGAGGGATCGATATCTAGCGCCACGCCCCAACTGTGCAGCGACCAGTTTGAACCGCCGCGCTTTAGCCGCTTATTAAAGCAGCCGCCGAATAGATCGAGGCCCAGCGCTTTGATTTCCTGTTCTGAATAGGCGGCTTCAAGCGCTGCAAATATGGTGTTTAGACTGTCTTCGACTTTTATATGGCAGGAAAAGCGTGACACCGTACTGGTCGGTTTCCATGCCAGTTTCATTTTCCACGGCAGTCGAATTTTTCCGCGTGTGCAATCGGGGTTTCCCGGTTCACCATAAAAGGCCACCAACGCAGCCTGATCACGGCTGTCGGTTGGCCAACCATGGGGGTTTGGGGGTGGTGGTGCATCGCGCCATAGGCGTTTGTTGCCTGTGTTGGTCTTTTCTCGCAACGCCTCGTCGCCGTAGTCAGTGCGTTGCCCCCACAGACCGTCAACCGGACCAACATCAAAACCTTCGTCAGTGATCAGCAGTTGATAGGCGGCGACCACAACACGCTTGTTTGACCATGTTGCCGGATCGCCGGTTACCTCGGTTGCGCGTGCATTAACGGCGCTGCGGGCGGCATTGTCGGTATTTGGGCCCCTTTGGCCGTCGATTTTGTCGGCGTAATGACCCTGAGCGGCCAATTGTTTCTGCAAAAGGCGAATGGCTGCGGTACGCATCGTGAATTCTCCTCTAAACAAATATTTAATAGGAGCGACGGTACAACAAATAGATTTCTAAGTAGTGTGTAATCCTAAACTTTAAAATGAATGCCTATAAAACCCGCCCTGCCACAGCATCCAATTTGGCGACCAGCTCCATGTCGCGGGCATCGGGGGTGGTGATTAGGGCAAACTCCAGCGCGCGATCACAGCCATGCGGGCATGGTGTGCGGTCGCCTGCCAGTTCCGGCACAACAGCGGCGATCAGCTTGGCGGCGTTGGCGGTGTTTGAGGCGAGCACCTTTAGTATGGCAGAAACATCGACCTCTCCGTCACGCGGGTGCCAACTGTCGTAATCTGTGACCATGGCGACGGTGGCGTAGTCCAGTTCGGCCTCGCGGGCTAATTTCGCCTCTGGCATATTGGTCATGCCAATGACATCTGCGCCCCAGACTTCGCGATACATTTTACTTTCAGCGAGGGAGGAGAATTGCGGCCCTTCCATCGCCAGATATGTACCGCCACGGTGGATGTTGATGTCGAGCGATTCAGCGGCTGTTTGCAGCGCATCTGACAGGCGTGGGCAGATTGGAAAAGCAACGGAAACATGGGCGACGAGGCCGTTGCCGAAAAAGCTCTTTTCACGCGCCGTCGTGCGGTCAATGAACTGATCGACCAGCACAAAGTCGCCGGGGGCCATTTCCTCGCGGAATGATCCGCAGGCTGAGACTGAGATGACGTCGGTAACGCCAGCCCGTTTCAGCGCGTCGATATTGGCGCGGTAGTTAATGCCTGATGGGCTAAGCCGGTGGCCGCGTCCGTGGCGGGGGAGGAACACGAGTTGGGTGCCAGCCAGTTCTCCAAATAACAGCTCGTCCGATGGCTCGCCCCATGGGCTGTCTACTCTGCGCCATTCAGCGTTGGTCAGCCCTTCGATGTTATACAGTCCGCTGCCGCCGATGATGCCGATTACTGTCTGGCCCATGCAAATCCCCCCAATTCAGATTTGGATGCACATTGCCAAAGTGTTGGCTTTGCCGCCAGAGGGCGGTCTGTAACGATTTCACGAGGAAATCAGCATGAACAGCGGGGTGGTGTTTTCTTTCAACTTGATGCTGAATGCGCGAAAGCAGAATCCCCCTCTTATCTTTTTGAAAGCCGATTGAATGAGCTATGCGCTTTACATTGGGAAAAATCACTCAGCGACCGGCCATGCTTGGCTTGGCGGCTATGGGGATGAGCCATCGAGCCATTGGCTGGAGATCATGCCCCGCCGGCGCCATGAGCCGGGTGAGATGATCACTGTTGGCGTGACGCCAGAGGCTGCGATGCCGGGGTTGTTGTCTGAGATTCCGCAGTCGGCTGAAACCCATCGGCATATTCGGGTGAGTTACTCCCATTACCTCGGTGTGCCTGCGCCACTGACAAATGGTGGGTTGAATGAGCATGGGGTGGCGGTGCGTGATGTGTGGTCAACGTCGCGCGATGAATTGATCGCGATGACACCAAAGGACCAGACCGGGCCGAACTATAGCGACCTCGCCCGGATTGTTATTGAGCGTGCAACCTCTGCCCGTGAGGGCGTTGAGCTGATTGGCGCGTTGATCGCGCAGCATGGTTATTCGACTTATGGCGGAAACTCTCATCTGATTGCGGATGCGGGAGAGGCATGGGTGGTGATCGAATGCGCTGGTGGGTTGGGCCTATGGGCGGCGGAGCGATTGGGGCCGGACAGCATTCGCGCCTCTCGCCCCGGTTATATTGGCGTTATTGATTTTGACAGCGATGATTTTCTGCACCCATCCCATTTGACTGATGAGGCGGAAAAACAAGGGTGGTGGTCGCCCGGTCAGCCGTTTGATTTCACCGCGATCTATGGCGACGGCAAGGATCGCTGGGATGGGGTTGCGTGGATTGAGGCTGAAATGGCTGCGCGCGCCGCCTCGCCTGAAAAGATCAGCTTGGCTGATATGTTCTGGGCCGTCAGGACCGACCGCCTGACCGGTGACACTGCTGGTTATGGGCAGGTTGTGCCGCTGACCACGCCAAAGCATCCCGCCACCCGCATGTTGTGGCATACGCAAATTGGGGCCATTGCAGCGCCGTTTTCACCGGTGTTTTTGGGCGCGGGGGCGGTGCCGGAGGAATATGGCGCTCATCGGTATCTGACCGAAGGCGAAGCCGCGCGCGTTTCGGATACCCGGCATGAAATTGCGGGGCGAGAGGACAGCACCAGCCTAATCCCGCAGGGGATTGAGAGCACCCGGTCTGCGAGCGCCGTGTTTAAACGGTTGCTCTATCTAATCTTGCAGAACCCGGATCTGTTTCTGGCTGATACAACTGAATTGTGGGAGGCTTTGGAGGCCAAAAGCGCCCCTGTCGCGACGGATACAGCCCGTGTCGCCGAGTTATTACTAAACGCTGGTGAGGTTGATTTGGCGGCGCGCCATTTGACGGCCGCGACAGGTGCTGGATTGCAGGAAGCATTGGAGTTGGCCGAGACATTGGCAAAAGCCTATGAAGCGCGGACACGCATTTTACGCGGCATCAGCGATCATTCCGTGCCGAAATCACAGGATCAAATTTGGTGAGTTCATCGACGGCGCCTCGCCTAACCACACTAATATTACTGACCGCTTTATCGATCACGTCACTGAACCTGTATCTGCCGTCGATGGCCGAGATGGCGGTAGATTTTGAGGTTGATTATGCTCTGATCAGTGCCTCGGTTGGTGGGTTTCTGGCAATCACTGCCGTTTTACAGTTGATCATTGGGCCACTGTCAGACCGATACGGGCGGCGGCCAGTTTTGCTGATCAGCATGGCGATATTCACCGTCGCCTCTATCGGGTGCACGCTGACCAGCGATATCTATGTGTTTTTGGGGTTCCGGGTTTTGCAGGGTGCCGTGGTTGCTGCCTCTGCCCTGCCCCGCGCGATTATCCGCGATACGTCGCCCGTTGATCAGGCAGCGGCCAAGATTGCCCATGTTTCTATGGTTATGGCCCTGGCACCACTGTTGGCACCTGCGGTTGGGGGCATATTGGGGCAGGAATTTGGATGGCGATCTAACTTTGCCCTGCTAGCCGTATTTGGTGCTGGCCTGTTGGTGCTGTGCTGGGCTGATCTTGGCGAGACGAACCAGCATAAGGGCGGGACAATCTCTGCTCAGTTTCGCAATTACCCGACGCTGCTAGGCTCAGCTGAATTTTGGGGTTATTCGCTGACCATCACCTTTTCGACCGGCGCATTTTTTGCCTTTATCAGCGGCGCGCCGATGGTTGCTGCGGTGGATTTCGACCTTCCGCCCGCTGAATTAGGGATTGCCATAGGGATCATCACCTCTGGTTTTATGGCAGGTACGTTTATTTCAGGCCGTGCCGCAGGGCGCGTTGCCCTGCCGGTGATGATGGTTGCGGGCCGTTTGGTTGGTAGCATCGGCCTGAGCGTCGGCATCGTCGCCTTTGTCACTGGCTATGGAAATATGTGGTTGTTCTTTGGCTCTGTCATCACGGTTGGCATTGGCAACGGGCTAACGAACCCCAGCGGAAATGCAGGGGCGCTGTCCGTCCGTCCCGATATGGCCGGGGCTGCGGCAGGGTTGTCCGGGTCAATGATGGTGGCGGGGGGCGCGGTGATGTCGACACTGGCCGGGTTAGTCGTTACCGAAACCGGTGGGGCCATTCCGCTGTTACTGTTGATGCTGTTCACAACGATAATTTCGCTGATTTCCGCCCTAGCGATTTGGCTTAGAAATCGGAAATAACGCCACCCTTTTCCCAATCGCCATATCGCGTTGGCTCTGGCCCATCGCGGCCCCCTAATTCGCGGGGCATATCTGATGGTTCTGCTTTTTTGCGGCGTTCTTCTGCCTCTGCCAATGCACGTGCGGCGGCATCTTCTATCTTCTGGTCTTTATCCGGGGCGGCCTGAGACATATATCCCTCTTGTACGCGAGCAAATCTGGAACGACTTTAACCGATGAACTACACCAAAACAGCCCTATTGATTGCCGCAATGACCGGATTGTTTCTAGCCATTGGATTTTTGCTGGGCGGCGGGGCCGGTGCGGCCATAGCCTTCGTCGTTGCCTTGGCGATGAACGGCTGGGCCTATTGGAACTCTGGTTCCATGGCACTGCGGATGCACAATGCCCGGCAAGTCAGCCGTATTGAGGCACCGGAATTGGTAGAAATGGTTGAGGGGTTATCGAAAAACGCTGACCTGCCAACGCCCGCGGTTTTCATCATCGACAGCGAACAACCCAACGCCTTTGCCACCGGGCGCAGCCCTGAACATGCTGCTGTGGCCTGCACCACCGGGCTGATGCGGATGCTGACCAAACAGGAATTGGCCGGCGTGATGGCGCATGAACTGGCGCATATCAAAAACCGCGATACGCTGATCATGACCATTGCTGCCACGATTGCCGGTGCGATTGGGTTTTTGGCGCAATTTGCGTTTTTCTTTCGCTCGGAACGGTCGGACGGGTGGATTGGCACTTTGCTGATCATGATCCTCGCACCCATGGCCGCGATGCTGGTGCAAATGACCATTAGCCGTACCCGTGAGTATGCCGCCGACAAAATGGGGGCCGAGATTTGTGGGGAACCGATGTGGCTCGCGTCTGCATTGGCAAAAATCAGTGGCGGTGCTGCGCAGATCGAAATGCCGAGCGCGGAGCGTAATCCAGCCTCTGCCCATCTGTTTATTGTTAATCCATTGTCGGGGCGGGGCATGGATAACCTATTTTCCACCCACCCGAACGCCGAAAACCGCATCGCAGCCTTACAAGCGATGGCCACACCTGTTAGCCCGTCCTCTCGACCCAAGATCGTGCGCAGACGCAAAAAGATTGGGCCCCCAAAGGTATAGACAATGATGAACAAACGGGATGATTTGGCGGCGCGGCGTGGTGCGCTGTCGTTGATGGGATTCTGCCTGAATGACGGCGGTATGCTGGTTGAAGATATGCTGCCCGATGATCTGGCTGGACCTGATCGCGCCCGCGCGCTGACGTTGGCGCGGGCTGCGCTGCGATGGCTGGGGCCAGCAGATATGATCATCGATCAATATACGCAGCACCGGCCAAAGGGCCGTGCGTTGATGATTTTGCGGCTGGGTGTGACGGAGATTTTGGCACTGGATGAGGCACCCTATGGGGTTGTTGATGCTTGCGTTCGGATTGCGAAGGCCGACAAGAAAGCGCGCCCAGCCTCTGGCCTGATCAATGCTGTTTTGCGTAAGGCTTCGACTGAGGGCGTTGCGGTTTGGCAGGCTGCAAATCTGCCTCGTCTGTCTTGCCCGGAATGGTTTTGGCGCGTGTTATCGCGTGATTGGGGCAAACCTGCCGCGCAGGCGATTGCGGCGGCGCATCTTGTCACCCCACCAACTGACCTGACCGCTAAATCTGGCGTGGAAATGGCTGAGGCTTTGGGTGGTGAGGCGACGCCCAGCGGATCCATCCGACTGTCCAAACCCGGTCGTCTATCTGGCATGGTTGGCTATGATGATGGGGAATGGTGGGCGCAGGATGCCGCTGCGGCGATCCCTGCCCGTCTTGCCGGTGCTGGTGAAGGGCGACGGGCGTTGGATCTGTGCGCCGCGCCGGGCGGCAAAACCATGCAGCTTGCTGCTGCTGGTTGGCAGGTTACGGCGCTGGATATTTCGGCCAATCGTTTGGGCCGGGTTGCTGAGAACCTGAAACGCACCAAACTGACCGCAGAGCTGGTCGAGGCTGATGCAATGAAGTGGGAGCCGGAGCAACAATTTGATCTGGTGTTGCTGGATGCGCCATGTTCGGCCACTGGTACGGTTCGGCGCCATCCTGAGTTGCCGCATCTACGCGATACCAAGGGTTTAGGCCAGCCGACCGGATTGCAACGCCGATTATTGAAACAGGCTTGGTCATATGTCGCGCCCGGTGGCACGCTGATTTACTGCACCTGCGCGATGACGAAATCTGAGGGGGAGGATCAGATTAAACGCTTCCTCCACATGACACCCAATGTTGCCCGCTCGGCTGTTACCGCCGAAGAAACCGGCGATGCCCAGATGGTCAATGCTGATGGAGACCTGCGCACCCGGCCTGATATGTGGCCAGAGATTGGTGGTATGGACGGTTTTTTCGCCTCTCGTCTGGTCAAGACTGCATAGGCGTTTCCAACACAACCCCGCGACAGAACGTGGATTCACAAATCGCCTGTGCTGCTCTAAGGTCCGGCTGGGTAGATGTGGGCGTTAAAGAATATGGTGCGTAAACAAGCTGAGGCTGCGGATGAGGCCCGCCATTGGGATCAGCCCAAGGCGTGGGATCGCATATCTGCGATCCGATCCCGGTTTGGCAAAGCACCAAATGCCATTGTCACCAGCCCCGAACCGATTTGGACAGGCGATGCCGCCGCTGCAAAACGACTGGCAAGCGGTGTGTTTCTGCTAGGTGGTGGTTTGGTTGAGGCGCCGGACAGTAACCCTTGGCTGTTGAACCCACCAACGCAGGGGTGGTGGGACGCTTTGCATGGGTTTGATTGGCTGGATGATTTGGCCGCTGCCGATCCGATGACGCGCGCTGCCCTGTCTGGTTGGTTATATGATTGGATCAACCGCTACGATGGCGGCACTGGCCCCGGATGGCGGCCTGACCTGACAGGGCGGCGGTTAACGCGCTGGATCTGCCATGCGCCGATCGTTCTAAATGGTGCCGGTGCTGAGAAATCGCATCAGTTTTTCCGATCCATCGGGCGGCAGGCCCGGTTTTTGCGCCGTCGGTGGAAAAGCGCACCCGAAGGATTGCCACGTTTTCAGGCCGCTGCTGGTTTGATCTATGCCGGGTTGGCGCTGGAAGGGTCTACAAGTGCTTTGTTGAGCGAAGGCATCTCTGCCCTCGCGAAAGAGGCTGACAAACGCATTGGCATGGATGGCGGCATCGCCAGTCGCAACCCCGAAGAATTGTTTGAGATTTTCGCCCTGCTGGTTTGGACGGCGCAGGCGTTGAGTGATGCGGAACGTGAACCGCATGCCAAACATCAGGCAGCGATTGAACGATTGGCAACAGCAATCCGCGCCTTGCGGATCGGGGATGGCAGGTTGGCAAGGTTCCACGGCGGTGGTGGCGGCGCAACGAACCGGCTTGATCGTGCCCTTGCGACTTCTGGCATTCGGCCTGATCGGCGACAGTTTGAAACCATGGGGTTCCATCGAATTTCCACTGCCCGTTCTACCATCATTTTTGACGGTGGGGTACGCGGTAAGGGCGAGGAAGCGGCGAGCCTGCATGCCAGCGCTTTTTGTTTCGAAGCTTCCATCGGGCGGCGGTCGTTGATTGTGAACTGTGGCCCCGGCGCGCGGGTTAGCGAAGAATGGCGGTTGGCGGCCCGTGCGACTGCGGCGCATAGCGGTTTGACGATTGATGAGATGTCTTCGTCTCGGCTGGACGGTGATTTACTGACTGCCGGCGCCCGAAACCTGACCTGCCTACGCGAAGAAGACATCGAAGGCGTGCGGTTGACTGCTGAACATGATGGATACCTCGACACCCATGGTCTGATCCATCAGCGCCGTTTGGTGATCGCCCCGGATGGCGGCGATATTCGGGGGACGGATATCGTCTCTGCCGTTGGGCCCGGCCCCCGCGCGGCCTTTGATCAGGCTGCCGGGCGTGATGACCGGATGGAGATCCCCTTTACCATCCGGTTCCATCTGCACCCGGATGTGGAGGCTGACATCTTTTTGGCGGGCAGTGCTGTTCGCCTGTTGCCTGCAACTGGTGACATCTGGGTGATGCGCCAACTTGGCGGCAACATGTCATTGGAAGACAGCATTTACATCGACGAAGCCCGTGTAGCGCCCCGCGCGACAAAACAGATCGTGGTCAGAGCCGCCGCGAAGGAGTATGGGGGCGAGGTCAAATGGGCGTTTCGCCGGGCTGAGCCCGAAAAGCCAACCCCCAGAGACCTTTCGCGCGGTGAATCTCGGGATAACTCACGGGGTGCCGAGGCGGTTTCGGGGTCAGATTCGGGGGATGTTGACGGGTCGCTGGAAGGCAGCGACGCCTGAGGCGAAACGCGAACACTGGAGATCTGAACGATGACAGCTTCACCCGCGCCAATCCGGCGCGCCCTTCTATCCGTTTCTGATAAAACCGGCCTGATCGAGTTCGCCGAGGCGCTGACCAAACGTGGTGTTGAGCTGGTCTCAACTGGCGGGACCGCACGCGCTATTCGTGATGCGGGCCTAAAGGTTAAGGACGTAAGCGACCTGACCGGTTTCCCGGAAATGATGGATGGTCGGGTGAAAACGCTGCACCCCATGGTGCATGGTGGCCTGCTGGCGCTGCGCGATGATGCAGGGCACGTAGCGTCGATGACTGAACACGGCATAGGCGCAATCGACCTGCTGGTCGTCAACCTGTACCCGTTTGAGGAAACAGTTGCTGCCGGTGCTGGCTATAATGATTGCATCGAAAATATCGACATTGGTGGCCCGGCGATGATCCGCGCGGCGGCCAAAAACCACGCCCATGTCGGCGTTGTAGTTGATGCCGAAGATTACGCCGATGTTCTGGCCGAAATGGATAGCTATGCCAACGGCCTGTCATACCCGTTCCGCCAACGTTTGGCGCAGATCGCCTATGCCCGCACGGGGGCATATGATGCCGCTGTTTCAACATGGATGGCCGATGCGATTGGCGAGGCCGCACCGCGCCGCCGCGCTGTTGCTGGCACCTTGGCGCAGACGTTGCGTTATGGCGAAAACCCACATCAGCAGGCGGCGTTCTATACCGATGGTTCAAACCAGCCGGGCGTTGCGACCGCGCAGCAGCATCAGGGTAAAGAGCTGAGCTATAACAACATCAACGATACGGACGCCGCATTTCAGCAAGTTGCAGAATTTGACCCGGCAGATGGCCCGGCGTGTGCAATCATCAAACACGCCAACCCTTGTGGTGTAGCGCGTGGTGCAACAATGGCAGAGGCTTATAGCCGTGCTTTTGACTGTGACCGTACTTCGGCATTTGGTGGTATCATCGCGCTGAACCAGACTTTGGATGGTGAAACCGCCGCAAAGATCGCCGAGATTTTTACCGAAGTCGTGATTGCCCCAGAGGCAACCGATGAGGCGAAAGCTGTTTTTGCTGCAAAGAAAAACCTGCGTTTGCTGACCACCGGCGGCCTGCCTGACCCGCGTGCGGCTGCGATGACCATTCGTCAGGTTTCTGGTGGGTATCTGTACCAGAACCGCGACAATGGCCATATCGCCATGGATGACCTGCGGGTTGTTACCAAGCGCGCGCCAACCGAGGAAGAAATGGCCGATATGCTGTTCGCCTGGCGCGTTGCAAAACATGTGAAATCCAACGCGGTTATCTATGTCAAAGATCAGGCAACCGTTGGTGTTGGCGCGGGGCAGATGAGCCGTGTAGACAGCACCCGCATTGCCGCCCGCAAGGGTGAGGATATGGCAGAGGTGCTTGGCCTGCCGCAAAGCCCTGTAAAAGGCGCTGTTGTTGCCTCCGACGCGTTCTTTCCCTTCCCTGATGGTTTGATTACGGCTGCTGAGGCTGGTGCGACGGCGGTTATTCAGCCGGGCGGGTCAATGCGTGATGAAGCCGTTGTAAATGCGGCGGATGAGTTGGGCATTGCCATGGTTTACACCGGGATGCGCCACTTCCGGCACTGAATATCGTGCGCTGCACGATTGCCTGCGGCGCAGGTATTTATTGACCAAAGATTAGAAACGGGCGTCAGAGGATCACCTCTGGCGCCCGTTTCATGCTTGTGATCTTTTGTGCGAAAGGTTTTCGCCGCAAAAGGGGCCGCATGATGTCGACGCAGGCAGAGATTATCCTCCACAATTATCCGCAGTCACCAGTGGCAGAAAAAGTGCGTGTGGCCCTTGGCATCAAGGGAATGGCCTGGCGGTCGGTTGAGATCCCGCGCATTCCGCCAAAACCCATGCTGATACCTTTGACAGGTGGATACCGCCGGACGCCGGTGATGCAGATCGGGGCGGACATTTATTGCGACAGCGCTCGCATTCTGGATGAGTTGGATCGGCGCCAGCCAGAACCGCCAATGAACCCGCGTGATGGCGGGATGGTTTGGGGGCTAAGCCGCTGGGCAGATGGCGCGCTTTTTAGCCTTGGCGTGAAACTGGTGTTGGGTGCTGCGGGCGATGCCCTGCCCACCGATTTTGCCGAGGATCGCGGTCGTTTATATCTGGGACCAAACTGGGCCGAGCTGCTGGCCGGTGCCAATACCGAACTGCCCCATTTAACCGCACAGGCAAGGGCCGCTTTTGCAGCCTTGAACAGCCAGCTTGCAGATGGTCGTGCTTTTTTGACAGGCGATCGCCCCGGTGCTGTGGATGCACAGGTTTTCCATGTCGTTTGGTTTGTACGGGGCCGTTGGGTCGCCGGGCCTGCTTTCCTGTCCGAGTTTCCAGAGTTGGAACGGTGGGAGGCTGCAGTTGCCGCGTTGGGCCATGGACAGATGGCAGAGATGACGGCTGAGGAAGCATTAGCGGTAGCGCGGGACGCTGCGCCAGCCAGCGCGCAAGGCGTTGCAGCGCATGAACCTCAGGGTCTGTCAGTTGGTGATCGGGTCTCTGTATCGCCTGATGTAGATGGCGGAGAGCAACCGGTTGAGGGCGAAGTTTGGGCTGCCGATGCGCAGAATATCTCGGTCCTGCGCAGGACAACGGATTGTGGTGACCTATGCGTTCATTTCCCACGCGCAGGCTATCGCATTACCGCGATTTAACGGGGTGGAGGATCAGCGATGACTGATTTTGAGGGACGGATAGCACTGGTCACAGGCTCTGGCACCGGGTTGGGCCGGTCGATGGCTGTTAAACTGGCTGAGCGCGGCGCGACTGTGATCGTGAACTATAGCCGGTCCGCAAATGATGCGGCGGAGACGGCGGCCTTATGTGCCGCAGGCGGGCGCGAGGCGGTGGTTGTTCAGGCCGATGTCGCAACGGTGGAGGGATGTGCTGCACTGGCGGATGCTGCCGGGCAGTTTGGGCGGCTGGATGTTCTTATCAACAATGCAGGTATCACCCGCCATGCCCCGGATCATTCAGATTTAAATGCGCTGTCGGCTGAGGATTTTCACGACCTTTATGCGGTGAATGTGGTGGGGCCTTATCTCGCCTTGCAAGCGCTGAAACCTTTGTTGCTGGCAGCGCATGAGGCAAGCGGTCGGGCCAGCACCGTGTTGAACACATCATCCATCGCCGGGGTGAAGGGGATTGGGTCTTCGGTGGCTTATGCAGCCTCTAAAGGGGCGTTGAACACGATGACCATTTCACTGGCGCGGGCCTTGGCCCCTGCCATTCGTGTCAACGCAGTCTGCCCCGGTTTTATCGGCACCCGGTGGTTTAAGGATGCGATGGACGAGGCAGCATTTGAGGAGACTGTTGCTAAGGTTGAGGCCTCTACACCCTTGGCAGTAGCCAGCGGGCCGGATGATATAGCGGATTCTGCGTTATTCTTTGTCTCTGACGCAGCACGGCATGTGACAGGTGAATTGATGCTGGTTGATGCCGGCCTACATTTGGGGAAATCGCCGGTTAATAAATAACCGCGCAATGAGCCAGGGATCGACGGTCATTCATTATTCAAAAACGATACGCCAAAGCTGCAACAAGAGGATAATGCCCACCATGATCATCCAAAACCGGATTCTGGGTTTGGACTTTTCCCGCTTTTTCTGGCGCCGCTGACTGGTATCTTTGGGTGCAGTGGCCATTTGGCGGGGCACCGCCCCTGTCATAGCCGCAGCAAAGTTATCAGCGATAAGGGGTAAGTCTGTCTCTGCCGTATCGGTGCTCAGGTCCACCCATTGCGCCAGTTCCAGAAAGAATGACAGCCCGCCCGAAATCTCTACTCCATCAACGCGGATTGGCAGCAACGTCAGTCCCTTATCCATCGCGCGGGAAACCTCTGACCGCACATGACGAGATTCCAGTGCTGTGGGCGTTACGATAACGACCATTGCAGCGCTTTCATCTATGCCCTGCACCAAGCTTTCGGAATAATCAGCGCCTACTGGAATATCACGCGGGGCGATCCATGTGCGCAATTCGCGTTGTTCCAACGCTGCCGACAATTCGTTAGCTAACAAGGCGTCAACATTGGCATGCGAGACAAAGATCTGTTTTTGCGGGCCGTTAGGAACAGACATATTAGAAAGGAACCACCTAGGGATATTTCGCGTCTACGCCTTGTAATCCTAAAGAGTAGAGCAAGGCCAGCGCGGTATTCCTGCACTTTAGGTAGATGATCAATGGACCTGGCGCAGTCGCTGGGTAACCAGACGCCAGGCAGAAGGAGCGATATTCCAGTATATCAACGGGTTCTATAATTCGCGACGGCGGCATTCGTCATTAGGTGGCAAAAGCCCATTGGCGTTCGAGCGAAAGGCCGCATAAATGAGCTGGGAGACCGGAACGAAAGCGTGCCAAGACCAAAACCGTGGCGAGACCAGTTCGGTTCATCCGTTTGACTTGGCAGCCGCTCAAGAGGATCAGGTTCCCGCCCAAGAATACGCCTTTACTGATAGGATAAAACCTCCGGAATAAATTTGCGGTGCTGCAACATACAGCGGCGAATTTCAGAAAGGTTTTCTTTCGTCCATTCAATTGTGCGAGCTATCCCGTCTTCATGCGTGACTTGAGCCATAAAGCCGATCTTTTCGCGAGATTTTTCTGTTGACGCAAAGCGTTGCCCTGAACGATCCCAATCTCTAGGGGGTTTCATATCGAGATGAGTTTTATTGCCGGTCAGCGCATTGATACGCTCTGCCAGTTGGCGGATTGTTGTTTCTTTGCCAGAGCCGAGATTGTATATTTCACCAGCGTCGCCGTGAACACCACAGGCCATAAGCCCGCGCGCCAAATCTTCAACGTAGATAAAATCGCGACTAGCAATACCTCCATTATCCAAAGGTAGAGCTTCGCTATGCAAAGACCTCCAAACGAAAGTTGGTGTAACATTCCGCCAAACTGTATGTGGCGTGCCGCGCCAGCGGCCTGCGCCCAGTATTTCGCCGGGGCCATAAACGTTTTGAAAACGTGCTTTTACAAAGGGCATTCCGTGCTGGTGCCAATAAAAATTCCCGTACATTTCGCCCACCAGCTTGGAGATTGAATAAGGGCTATCATGATAGAGAGATACTGGAGCATCTTCATATGTTGCGGTGGCACCGTCAAAAGTCTTCTCAGCAACGGCGCAACCAGCCGCGGCATAAACGACTTTCTTTAGATTACGAAAACTCTTCAGATGCTCAAAAAGTTTGAGCGATGTGATATTGTTGTTAGCATGGTCCTCAAGAGGGTCGGCTATGGATGATTGATTTCCATGGTAACAAGCTAGATGGAATACATAGTCTAGATCGTCGTCGAGAAGTCTGAGTACTCGGTCATCAGCGATCGAACCGCTAATCAAGCTCACTAAGTCGTCCTGCGGTACATTGGCATGATCTGCGGATATGAAGTTGTCGACAATTGTAATTTTGCGAGGTTTTTCCGCGGTCAGTAAGCGAACGAGATTTGAGCCGACGAAGCCCGCGCCGCCTACCACGAGAATATTGGAACCGTTATAAGACATATGCTGTCACCGTTCTCCGTGAGTTCAATATGGGGATAAACCCGAGTCTAATTACTTGCTTATTCACCTGGTGCGCGTAGGTGACTATAAATCGCCTGCACACCGTATTCATCATACCACTTCAGCATGCGCCGGATGGTCTGTTCAAAGCTATATTGTGGGTGCCAGTCAAATGCCTTGATGGTTTGGCTTGGATCAAGAACAACTGCAGGCACATCATCATCGCCTGGTTCCACTTCAGGCACATCGCCCTCTGGCAGAATGCCGGTGTGATCGCTCACAATATTGAAAATCTCGCGAATTGTGTGGCCGGTGCCGGTCGAAACATTGTAACGGCCTGTAGGTGCATCTTCAGCCATAGCCAAATCAGTAATCGCGAAGAAATCCTCCATATCAATGAAGTCACGGACGGTCTTAGAACAAAAGCATCCTTTGCCCGCTTTTAAGCGGGCATAAAATGTAGGAATTGGCCCGATGGCAAGACGAGGCCCTGTCACGTTGGCAAGGCGAAATGATGCCCAAGGTAGATCGGACATTGCCAAATAATCTTCGCCGCCCTGCTTAGAGATTCCATAGCTCGTAAATGGGCGTGCGGGCGCATCAATTGGGATCGGTAATGATGCTGGGCGACCGTAGCCAAGTGCGGTGTGGAAATTGAGGAACCGTTTTACCTTGGCCTTTTCAGCTGCGCGCACAACCTTGATGGAGCCACGGACGTTTACATCAGCGTCAGTTTCCCAGTCTTCGGGGTCTTTGTAAGAAGCGGCCGAGTGGATCACATGGGATGGGCCAAACTCTCCAAAACAACGTTCCAGCAACGCGTCATCGGTGATAGAACCTTCGACCATAGTAAGACCGTCATGGGCTTCGGGCAAAGCACCACGGTGGCCTGTAGTGAAGTTATCGATGACTAGCACATCGTGTCCAGCCATCAGATAGCGTTCCGTTAGGTTAGAGCCGAGGCAGCCAGACCCGCCGGTGATGAGAATACGCATAAATTGCTCCAAGCAAACATTTAAGTGAACGATGGAGCCACAAAGGCCCCATCGAGTTCTATTAATCCGTTACTTAGACTGCGTGTTTACTTCACTACGGGCCTCTTTAAGGTGGGTATAACCGCCCACAACGCCTACATCGTCCCAGCGTGCCACGGCTTTTGCTGCAATCTGATCCAATGGTGTAATTTCTACCTCACCAAAATCATTCCTAAGACGAGAAGGATCAAGTAGAATCGACGCCACATCATCAGGTGCAAGCGGACGAACTTCGGGTTCCGGATAATCGTTTATCTTCATGGCCGCCACAACGGCATCATAAAGTTCTTTTATCGCGACATCCTCTCCGGAGGAGAAGTGATATGTGCCTGAACCTTGGCCATCAGCGGCTTTGACTACGACTTTGGCGAGATCGCCTGCATAACAGAAATCGCGACGAGCTTCAGTAACGAAGCATTTTTTACCCTCTTTCAGTCGTCCATAAAAGATTGGTAGAGGGCCAGATACGTTTCGTTCGCCGATGACATTCGCGAGCCGGAAAGTAACCCAGTCAACGCCGCTATGTTCCACATAATTTTCGCCGCAAGTTTTGGAAATTGCGTACGAACAGTTTGCAGGACTAAGAGGATGATTAAGCGTTATCGGTTGTTCAAGCGGTTTTGCCCCATAGCAAAGCGCCGTTTGGAAATAGATTAATCGACCAACGCCGTGGTCGCGTGCAGACTTGGCGACATTGGCTGTTCCTGCTCCGTTCACAAGTGCATCTGAATACCAATCATCAGGGTCTTTGTAGGAAGCCGCAGTATGAATTACGATGTCGGGTTTGTGTTCTTCCATAGCTCGGTCCACGAGGCCACTGTCAACGATGGTGCCTTCGATCGCTGTAAGTTTGTCGTGGGCGTCAAGGTTGTCGCGTCGACCCGTGCAAAAATCATCGATTGTGATAACTTCGTCACCGCGCGCAAGCAGCATGTTTGTAACAGTGGAGCCAACTTGGCCGAAGCCACCTGTTATAAGAGCTTTCATTTTTTGATCCTTGTAAAGAAGGCGCGCGTCAGATCTGCGGTGCCTGAATGTCATTTGCTGTACGCATGCGGCGGAATTCTTCTCCCCGGTCAGCGAAGGCCTGATGCCATAGTTCGAGGGACATTAGCCCCCATGTCTTGCGGGAAAACTGCCCACCAGTGCCAAAGTTTTCCAGCACCGCATCAGCGCGTAAGAAAGGACGATCTTTGGCCTTTTGGGAACTAAACATGTCGCGGATAAATCCATTGAGTGGGCCATTATACCACTCACGTAACGGCACTGGAAAGCCCATCTTATCACGCCGATTAAAGACCGTATTAGGCAAATGTGCCTCCGCATAGCGTTTGAGCACATTTTTTAAGCGTCCACCTGGAAATTTAATTCCGCTTGGCATGCTCGCAGCCAGTTCAACGATGGGCTGATCGAGTAAGGGCACCCGTGCTTCTAGCCCGTGTGCCATAGACATGCGGTCTTCTACTTGCAACAATGCAGGCAAAAGGCGCTTGAAATCAAAATGGGTCATTGCATCAAGCGCACTACCCTCACCGACGTTCTCGGGGGCATTGAAAATGCTTTGGAAGCGTTCAAACACTCGGTTTAGGTTTAGTTCCTCCCATTTGACTTCCTCACGCATATCACCGGAACGGCTGATTAACTTGTAGTATCGCTGATCGAGTGGACCAAAGAGGTTGTCCGACATTAGTTGCCCCATAAGGGGTTTGTATTCTTTCAAAACTGAAAGGTTGGGCGCGATATCCGAAAGGGTCAGTGGCAGACGCTGCGTGGCGGGTAAGCCTGCAATGGTCCCGCCAAGCACTTGTTCAAGATAGCCCACCATATATCGAGCATAACCACCGAATATCTCATCTCCGCCCTGACCGCCTAGCACCACTTTGACGTGTTTGGCCGCAAGTTCAGAGACCATATATTGCGGAAAAGACCCCGGCCCAGCCAATGGCTGGTCAAGATGATAAATCACCCGCCCAATATTGCGTTCAAAATCACCGCTACTAATAATTGTTTGATAAAGATCAATTCCGGAATTTGCGCAGGCCGCTTCCGCAAATGGACTTTCATCGTAGGCGGGTGCTTCACCGAATTTACCGTGAAATCCTTTGCGCGCCGAGTTGGGATGTTTAGCTGAAAGCGCTGCCATCAGGCTAGAGTCGATGCCACCCGATACATATGCCCCAACTGGTACATCTGAGCGCATATGAGCTGAAATGCTATCTTCGACCAGCGCAGCCAATTCATCTGCGAAATCTTCACCGCTACGGCCATTATCGGCAGTATATGAGACATCCCAATACTTCCAGATCTTTAGCTGGCCATTTTCGATCGCTAATGCATGACCTGGTTCTAAGACTTTGATTCCCTTGAATAAGGTCTGGTCGCTGATTTGATATTGGAGCGTTAGGTATTCTGCCATAGCTTCCTGATCAGACTCAACGGCTGGCAAAAATGGTAAAAGCGCCTTCATCTCCGACGCGAAATAGAACACATTGTCGATAATGACGTAATAAAACGGTTTAATTCCAAATGGGTCTCGAACAGCAAACAACTGGTTTTTGTCATGAATTGCAAAAGCAAACATTCCACGTAGGTAGTCGACGCATTCATAACCCCACTTAGCATAGGCTGCGATAATGCACTCTGTATCGCTTTTACTTTTGAACGACCAGAACGGGCGCAATGTGTCGCGCAGCTCCGTATGATTGTAGATCTCGCCGTTGTAAGTAATTGTGGCACCATTCTCGCCATGCATGGGTTGGGCACCGTCGTCGCTGAGATCTATAATTGAAAGGCGACGATGAGCAAAACCAACGCGACGTTGCTCACCAACCCATATGCCTGCTCCATCTGGGCCGCGATGCGCGATCAGAGCATTCATTACATGAAGATCGCGCTCTGGCGTCGATAGAGGTGCATTGTTAAGGGCGAATAGCCCAGAAATTCCACACATTTTTTATACCAAACTCACAAAAGTTCTTGATTGCCTATAACTTGAAGCGCCAAAATGCAAACCTTAGCAACAATACAATGTACTGATTAACTTAGCGGTTGGTTTTTCCAGTAAGAAGAAGGGATGCCTTCTATAATTGCAGCGGTTTTTATCCGCAAGTCAGTCCAAAGCTCTTTGTAGCGTGCATCTAGCAGACCGATTTGAAGAATATTGGTAGGTTCATTCATATATTCATGTAGCGAATTGAGTTGTACCAAAGCCTGATCCGAAAGTTGAACCTCTGAACTTATTGACCGGCTCAATCGTACCGTTGCGCCTACCGCTAAAGAGTGAGCGAAACCTGCCTGTCTCGTAAAAGTTTCAAGCATACGCAATGTCCAGTTCTGAGCACGCTGAGCATTTCCGCTTGTTTGAGCAAGGAGAGACAAGTTAGTCATAATAGTAGCGCCAGTGAAGAGGCCGTAAACTTCTAGAATGTCGATATCCTCCAACGCCTTTGAAAGTACATCAGATGCTAGATTACAATCGGCCCTATTGCCTGCGCCTCTAAACATAGCTGTCAGTACGACCAAAGACGGATCGCTATCGAGTAACGGGTCGATATTTTTTTGGGCTGGCGTTGGTTTGGTGCGGTTAAGCATGTGGCGCAAATGGGCAGTCCATCTAGGCTTATTGGATTCTGAAGCAGGCTCGGTTGGTGTCAGGTTGTTCACAGCGCGGCGCAGCGCGGCAGTTAAGTCAAAACCTTCGGGTAAAACTAAATCTGTTTCGTGTAAACCTGCAGCAGAAGCTGGGGAAGATGCCCTTTCTCTGATCGCATCAGCCATTTCAGGTATTTCAAAAGCGAGTTTTGCCTGCTGCGGCGCAGTGAGGATGGCACCTAACAAGCCACACTCGAGCAGCTTGACCATATTCTGTTGTTCTTTTGATTCAAGCTGCCGTACCAAGTCTCCTAATCTAGGTAGCTCGTTAGAAATCATACTTGAAGCTATTTCAGAATAGGTAGTGGCTCGCCCCATTGTGTCAAAACGTGAGGGTCCGTCATAGTTCTTGATTTGCATCATTAACATCTCCTTGTGTTGACATATGGCTTATCAGGAATGGACTGGGGAAACATTTGCTTGATCGCTGATAAAAGCGATTTGTGTTCGTGGGCAATGCGGCATTATTCATGAATCTTCTATATTGAAAGCAACACATCTACTATCTTCTCGCCTGCCGTACCGTCCCCATAAATATCCTTAAAGTTGAGATCGCTGGAAAGAAGCCCATCCACCTGACTAGCCAAGTTGCCAAAATTATCGCCAGCTAAAACACTGGTCCCGGTCTCAAGTAGCTCCACCCATTCCGTCTCACGTCGAAGAATTACGCAGGGCTTCTTTAGGTAAAAAGCTTCTTTCTGCAATCCACCTGAATCCGTTATGATGATTTTTGCTGCCTTCACGTGGCTAATCAAATCTTGGAAGCCCATTGGCTCTACCATTGTGATATTCGCCGGAACGCTAATATCAGCGGCTTTTAGCGCCTTCGCAGTTCTCGGGTGAATTGGGCATAACACCGGCAGAGAAACGCGCCCTACAGCCTCAAACAAACTTCTTAACCGCTCTGGGTCATCGGTGTTCTCAGCGCGATGACAAGTCATAAATGCGAATTCTTTTGCAGATGCAAATGGAACCTCGCCAGAGAGCCTGCTGGCTTGGTAGATGACATTGTCGTACATAACATCCCCCACCATATGCGCGCTTCCTGACGCGCTCTCGTTAGCGAGATTACACATAGCTACATTTGACGGAGCGAAAAGTAAGTCGCTTATGTGGTCTGTCGTGATGCGATTGAGTTCTTCGGGCATTGTACGGTTGAAGCTTCTGAGGCCAGCTTCAACATGGATCAAACGAGTGTTGGTGGCACGCGCCGCCAATGCACCAGCTACGGTTGAGTTAGTATCGCCATAAACCAGCGCCCAATCAGGACGTATTTCAGAGATAACCTCTTCAATACCCTCGAACATCCTGCCCATCATAACATTGTGATTGGGTGCCGCCGCTGCGAGATGTCGATAAGGCCTCGGCAGCTGCAATTCTTCGAAAAAAATTTCACTTAGGTTATGGTCGTAGTGTTGGCCAGTGTGAACAATGTATTCGGTGACCTCATTACTTGCAATTGTTTGAAACGCTCGGGAAACCACGGCGGCTTTTGTGAACTGAGGCCTCGCGCCAATAACAGTTAGAACTTTCATGTTATACCCTTAAACAACCAAAAATATACTTGCCATAATAACAACCACTAGGCTTCCATTTCTACCGATTGCCCGGCTTTTTGCAGCCCCGACTGCTGGACAGATTCGGCGTGTAGGTTTAAGCTAACGATAGACCTTGTCAACCAATATGGATCGCCAATTGGGTTACGTCGGGCGAGAAATTTATAGTGTTTTGGTGTAAATAATGAAAAAAACAATACTTGTCCTACACGCTGCAGATATACCCGTGCGAATGACAATGATTAATCACCTTACAGCCGTTCCTCGGTATGTACCAAACTATACTTATGTATTTCACCATGTGAACGCACCCCTTACTGAAGGGTTAATGAATTCATCATTCGATGCAGTCATTATAAATTACTGCTTTATTTCTTTCTTAAAGTTAAGGTCAGATATTAACCGCACTAAGTACAGCTTCCTCCGGAATTGGGAGGCGGTAAAAATCGCGATTGTTCAGGACGACTATACACGTAATCAGATTATAGATGATTGGATCGTCGAAACGAAAATCGACGTTGTTTATTCGGCAATCGAAGATGGGCTAGATTACCTTTATAAGCGTTCCTTTTTGATGCCTAACATAAAATTCAGAATGGGCCTTACCGGCTATACAGACAGTCAGGATTTTGAAAAATACGACCGTGTGCGCATACCTTGGGAGGAACGCACAATGGATGTTGGTACTCGCGTTCGCATGTTGCCAGCTTTTTATGGTCGCCATGGCTTACTAAAGGGTAAGACTGCGGAGAGTTTTGGTCGTATTGCGGACGAAGCGGGTTTTGTTGTTGATGTTTCCACTGACCCTAAGGATGTTATCCCCGGCAATAAATGGTTCGATTTTCTTGCCAACTGTAGGTTCTCGATAGGGGTCAAAGGTGGCGCATCTTTGGCAGATCCAATCGGCCAGATTAAAATTGACGTGGATGCTTTTACTGCCAGCAATCCAGAAGCGAGCTTTGACGAAATTGAAGCTGCATGTTTTCCTGGCGAGGATATGGTCTATCGTTTCGAGGCGATCTCTCCGCGTCTTTTTGAATGTGCTATATTGGAGAACTGCCAAATCTTGATTGGTGACGACTGGCCTGGTGGGCTAGTGGCAGGGGAGGATTTTATCCTGCTCGAGGAAGACCTCTCAAATGTGGAGGAGGTGTTCGAAACTATGCGAGATCATGAAAGATGCCGCGCGATTGCTGCGAGTTGCCGCAGGAAGCTGGTTGATGATGGCATTTTTGATTATAGCCTTTTTGCGAAGGATATTATCTCGCAGATAGAGCGAGTGGAGGCTGGGCGTGTTCTTCCTGCGACGTCCGATGGACAGGTTCCTTTGTGCGAGGAGCATGTCGATTGCCTTGCGCCGTTTGAAGTGCTCAGGAAAATATTGGGCGGATTGGTGCTTCGGTCTTTGACTAGGGTGTTGAACATCAGTCAGAAGCAGGGGAATATTTGTCATTGCGCTCAGGTTATGCGCAATCGGGAAGATAATAGTTGGGATCTGGAATCGTACATGCGGGCGGTTGCGGTTCCTGAGACTCATATGGATTTTATGAGGTCATTTAACGGCATTGCAGATCTGGCAGCGGAGGCTGGTCCAGAATATACTCAGGCCCTTACTGATGTGTTAAATAACTTTGAGGATGGTACCTATTTTTCCCCGGAAATTGCGCATTTTGATGGTATTGAAATTTGGTATCCTGACGATCCAGAAAACTGAATTTGGCTTGGCTGATTGAAGCTGTTTCAAATGAGTGATGGGTCGGAGGGAAATTCGACGGCGTATCGAGGCGTAACGCGTGCGTGATTTCTTGTAAGCTGTTGGTATTGTTGTAGTTCGTGCTTTTTGTTTACCGGATTTTAACCGGTGCATCGCAGCTTTTGGTTCGAGATTGGTTTGGTATTGGGATGTAAGCGGTGGGTCTGCGCGCACCCTATGAGGCTGATTGTTGGCCGTGGCGCCTGCAGTTGGGGATCCCCGCTTTCGCGGGGATGACAGTCAAAAAATGCCGCATTCCAACGCTTATTCGGCAGCCCCGCGCGCCATCGCGGCCACGCCAGTCCGTGCAATCTCCACTAACCCCAAGGGCCGCATCAAATCTACAAAGGCATCGATTTTGTCCGACCCGCCGGTCAGCTCAAAAATGAAACTTTCCAGCGTCGTATCGACAACCCGCGCGCGGAACACATCCGCCAGGCGCATCGCCTCCACCCGTTTATCGCCAGCGCCCTGCACTTTGATCAGCGCCAACTCACGCTCCACCGCCACGGCCTCAACCGTCAGGTCATGCACATCATGCACCGGCACGATCCGGTCTAACTGGGCGCGGATCTGTGTAATCACCTGCGGCGTACCCGTGGTGACAACGGTAATGCGGCTCAGCTTGCCCTCATGGTCCGTCTCTGCCACCGTCAGGCTTTCGATGTTATACCCACGGCCTGAGAACAGCCCGATGACCCGCGCCAGCACACCAGCCTCGTTATCGACCAGAACAGACAGCACATGGCGTTCAATTTCGTCTGAGAAAGTGGGACGCAGGTTATACGCGCTCTTGCGTGACGTACCGCGTTTAAGGGACAAAGCATTCATGACCTGAGGTCTCCCATAACTGACTTGGGGGCGGAGGCGGCACAGATGAGGACATCGTGGCCAAACCTTTGATTTACATTAGCTACGGCATGCCGAAATCCGGCAGCACGTTGGCCTATCGTTTGATTTCTGCGATTCTGTCGGCGGCGGGCGACGAACAATTGCCCCTGCCCGGCTTTGCCAGCAATGCTGGTGTGAACTACGCCAAGGTGATCAATCCGGCCACTCTGGCGCAACTGACCAACGGTGTGACAACCACTAACGCGGGCCTGACTGCCGTTAAAACCCACTGCGGGCTGTGGAACTGCGTGACCAAGGGGCTGAACCAAGGCTGGCTTGCCGCCCATGCCATTTGCCGTGACCCGCGCGACATCGCCCTGTCGATGCTGGACGCCGGGCGCAATGACCGTGCATGGGGCAAGCGTAACGGCATCCCACTGACCAATTTTGACGACGCGCTGGCGGCCGTTCGTGGCCATGCCGATAAATTCGAAGGCTGGGCCGCGCATCCGGCGGTTTTGACGCTGGATTACGAAACGCTGGCCTTTAACACCGAACGCGCGGCGAAGCTGGTGGCCGAACAATTGCGCATCGACATTGATGCCAAAGCTTGCGCCAAGGCGGCGCAATCGGCCCCGACCCAACGTAACAAGGTCGCCTCTGACCGTTGGCGTACCGAGCTTACGCCCGAGCAAAACATCCGTGCGGTCAAGGCCTTCGGCGACTTTATTCACGACCATATCAGCACGTAAAGCTCGACACAGCAAAAGGCCACCGCTGGTAAAACCAGCAGCGCCCCACGCCGTATTCAAGCTGTTAGACAAGAACAGCGCCAGTGGATTCGATGGCGTTCTGCGTGTCGGCTTCACCCAACAGCATTTCATTATGCGCTTTGCCTGATGGGATCATCGGGAAGCAGTTTTCGTGCTTTTCCACCATGCAGTCGAAAATCACCGGCCCGTCATAAGCCAGCATTTCCTTGATCGCTTCATCCAAATCCGCAGGGTCCTCAACCTTGATACCCTTACAGCCGAACGCATCCGCCAATTTGACAAAATCAGGCAGCGCCTCGGAATAGCTGTTCGAATACCGTTCACCATGCAGCAACTCCTGCCACTGGCGAACCATGCCCAAACGCTCGTTGTTCAGGATAAACTGTTTCACCGGCGCGCGGAACTGAACGGCGGTGGACATTTCCTGCATCACCATCATCCAAGACGCTTCGCCTGCAACATTAATCACCAGACTATCGGGGTGGGCAATCTGCACACCAACCGACGCTGGCAGGCCATAACCCATGGTGCCCAAGCCGCCCGAAGTCATCCAGCGGTTCGGCTCTTCAAAACCCAGATATTGCGCAGCCCACATCTGATGCTGCCCGACCTCGGTGGTGATATAACGGTCGGCACCCTTGGTCAGTGCTTCCAAACGTTCCAACGCATATTGCGGTTTGATCAGCTTGTCTGACGGCTTGTAGGCAAAACAGTTAACGCCGCGCCATTCATCAATGGTTTTCCACCACTCAGCAACCGCAGCCGATTTGGTCTTGCGCCCACGTGATTTCCAAACCTTCAACAGGTCCTCCAAAACATGGCCAACGTCGCCAATGATCGGCACATCAACGCGGATGTTTTTGTTGATGGAGGATGGATCAATATCGATATGAACCTTTTTAGATTCAGGCGAAAACGCATCAACGCGGCCCGTGATCCGGTCGTCAAACCGTGCACCGATGCACAGCATGAAATCACAACCATGCATGGCCAAGTTTGACTCATACGACCCGTGCATGCCCAGCATACCAACCCAATTGTCGCCAGATGCCGGATAACAACCCAATCCCATTAACGTTGATGTGATGGGGAAGTTGGTTTTGGCAACCAGTTCGCGCAACAACATGCTCGCGCCGGGGCCAGAGTTAACAACGCCGCCACCTGAATAGATGATCGGGCGCTCTGCCTGCTCCAACATCTCAACCGCTTCCTCGATAGCGGACAGATCACCTTTTACCTGCGGGTGGTAATGCGACTGGCGCGTCTGCTTTTTGCCTTTGTATTCCCCGGCCGCAAACTGAACGTCCTTGGGAATATCGACCAGAACAGGGCCGGGGCGACCGGCGGTGGCAACGTGGAATGCCTCATGGATAACATCGCCCAGATCATTCGTGTCCTTTACCAACCAGTTATGCTTGGTGCATGGGCGGGTGATGCCAACAGTGTCGGCTTCCTGAAAGGCGTCATTGCCGATCATGAATGTCGGAACCTGCCCCGTCAGACAGATCATTGGGATTGAATCCATCAACGCATCGGTCAACCCGGTAACAGCGTTCGTTGCGCCGGGGCCGGATGTAACTAGAACGACACCGGGCTTGCCGGTTGATCGCGCATATCCTTCGGCAGCATGGGTCGCACCCTGCTCGTGCCGAACTAAGATGTGGCGAATGTCATTCTGCTTGAAAATTTCGTCATAGATTGGAAGCACAGCGCCGCCAGGGTAGCCAAATACGGTGTCTACACCCTGATCTTTCAGGGATTGTACAACGATCTCTGCGCCGGTCATGGTTCGCGACATGTCTTCTCACTCCATTCGCCCCGCTACTTCTCAGGGGGGCGTTTAGCCAATAAAAAAGGCCCCTCAGAGGGGCCCATGTGCGCGCTCACAACGAATGAATTACATTCGCCGCTTTGCGCGCCATCCAAGTACTACGATTTCGGTCCGCATAGGTCCGCTCCGTTTTCTAACGAGTTTGGATTTAACACATGAGAAAAGCGGGTCAAGCGCTTTTCGCGGAAGAAAAATACAAGAAATCGCATTTTTTGTAATTTTCGGCCGATTTACCCGCCATTTCGGAAACTTTCGAAATCCTCACCGCGAATCCGTTAATTTAAATTCCTTCAATTTCGCCGTATCGACCTTGATCGGTCGCCCATCCTGCCCAAAAAGGCATTTTATTGAAAATCCATTCGGCGTCGGCCCACTCCGATGCAAACGCTCAAACCGCTCCACACCATCAGCCCAGCACGGGCGCTCATCCACCCACCACATCACCAAGGGCGGCCAGTCACCGCGTTGAAACCACTGATGGCCCATACGCACAGCCTCTCCATGCAGGCCGGAATAAGTAAAGGCCATCATCGCCTCTGGGCTTTCCCACAAGGACAGCGTTGCAGGTGCCCATCCATCACCGTTTTCAACATAGAAATGCGGATAGACCTGCTCTCCCCATAAATCCTCAGCCGGGTCATCATCATACCCCGAACGCGCAATGAAACCCGGCACCCCATCCATATTCGCGAGGATGATGTCATTACGCACATGAAACCCGTCATTGGCCTCATGCTCTGCCGGTTTGATGAACAAACCAAATGTATAAAGGGCGATATTCAATGCGGGCATACTTCCGTGAAAGACGATTCTGTATATTCATGGCCGCTGATTGCCTGCCTGTATAGAACATCATAGGCTTTCATGGGTCGATTATCGCCAAAAGGACCTCACTCAGAATGCCACGCGCCCCGCTTGACGAGATTATCACCCTGCCAGACCTGATCCGTGATCCCTACGCGATCTACAAACGCCTGCGGGCAGAGGCTCCGGTGATGCGCGTCAAAGCTGTTGGCCGAACATTGGTGACCAAGGCAGCGGATACCCGCGCCATCCGCCTTAACCCCGATCTGTTCTCCTCTGATGATCCCAACACGCCGATGGAACGCGCCTTCCATGCCCACACCCTCATGCGAAAGGATGGAGAGGCTCATAAGCGCGAGCGCATGGCCATGATGCCCACGTTTTCTGCCGCCAATCTGAAAACCCTCTGGGCACCAGCCTACGAACAAATGGCGGCAGAGTTTCTCGACAACCTCCCCCGCGACGAGGTTGTAGACCTCTTCCCCCTGCTCGCGGGTCCGATCGCCGCCCGCATCCTCGCTGTCATCCTTGGCCTGCCGGATGCCAGCGATGCAGACATGCAGCATTGGTCCCAATCACTTATTAACGGCGCGGGCAATTTCGGCTGGGCTGACGAGCCTTTCACCATCGTTGACCGCGCGCATGAGGCAATGAACGCAGAGATTGCCAAACAAGCTGAAAAGCTGCGGGCAAACCCGGATCAGTCGGCACTATCTGTCATGATCAACGCCGATGAGCCGATAGAGGTGAGCCAGATCAAAGCCAACATCAAAATCGCCATCGGCGGCGGCATCAACGAACCCCGCGACGCCCTGCTGACCGCGCTCTACGGCCTGCTGACCAACCCAGATCAGCTTGCGCACACCAAACAGACCGGCGATTGGGGAACAGCATTTGAAGAAGCCGTCCGCTGGGTCGCCCCCATCCAGGTCAGTTCTCGCCGCGCAACCGATGCGACCGAAGTTGGTGGGTACGACATTGCAAAGGACGAGGTGCTAATGATCTCCCAAGCCTCCGCCAATCACGACGAGGATGTGTTTGAGGACGGCCACCTCTACAATATCTTTCGCGAACGAAAACCGCACCAAAGTTTCGGCGGCGGCCCCCACCACTGCATGGGAACCCACCTATCCCGCGCCCTAACCGGCAAAACTCTGCTACCAATGCTATTCGACCGCTTCCCGAATATGCGACTGGCAGAAAAGGAAGACGTGGTCTGGGAAGGTTTCGGCTTCCGCGGCCCAGTGAACCTGCCGGTACAGTTGGGATAGGAAGAACAGAATCGCAGTCGCATTCATCCTAGTGAACGGTCTAGAAGTGAGTATGTACCAATGTCATCCCGGGCGAAGATCCGTGATGGCATTAATCTTTCTGGTTAGTCAAAACCTAATGGCTTTCGCCTTACCTACCCCTTCAGCGCAACATTCACCCCAAGCGCCACCAAAATCCCGCCACCAACGCGTTGCGCTATACAGCTGCCAGATCCTGATGATTTGAAATAGGTTGTCACTTTATCCGCCAACACAACGCACAGAACATCAGCGCTGGAAAACATCACATTCACAATCGTGCCAAGGATCAATAGTTGCGTCCAAATTGCCTGCCCTGCCGCAGGATCAGTGAATTGCGGCAAGAAAGCTACGTAGAATATCGCAGTTTTCGGGTTCAGCGTTTCCACCGTCACACTTTCCCAAAGCGCCTTGCGCAGGCTTTTGGCTTCTATTTTCATGTCACCGGCAGAGAATGACGCCTTGGAGGTGAACATCTTGAAGCCTGTCTGACGTCAGCGCCTATGGGTCCAAATAGGGCAGTTTGATAAGAGAGTGTTCTTGGCTCATCGTAACCACTGAGGAGTGGACGATGAGACAGACAACCAGGAGCCCTGGCGAGAAGATCGTCAAGGACATCAACCGGGCCGACCGTTGCCCGACAGTCGAAATGCAGTTTCGATGAGAGGGGCGCAAACAGTATTCCTCTGAGGAGAAGATCAGGATCGTCTTGGACGGCCTGCGTGGCGAGGACAGCATTGCTGAGCTGTGCCGCCGTGAGGGGATTTCCCAAGGGGTTTACTACAAATGGTCGAAGGACTTCATGGAGGCAGGAAAGAAGCGGCTGGCGGGCGATACAACGCGGGCTGCGAACAC
>JBMYPG010000017.1:0-35688 GCA_049600095.1 Pikeienuella sp.
TGACGCAGGCTAACCCATAGAGCGAATCATTGCGCTTGACCGGGCGTACGTTATCCTTAAACAACAACCAGTCGCTGCCCGACATTTGCCGGGTGGTGCATCTATGTTTGAACTATAAGGGAACAGGTCCGATAGCTCGCAGACCACACCACGCGCCACCGACGCGCGACACCGGCCCCCGCGTGAACGAACACATCCGCGTACCGGAAATCCGTTTAATTGACGAAAATGGCGACAACCACGGCGTAGTAACGCCCGCGCATGCTATGTCCATGGCGCAAGAGGTTGGCCTGGATGTCGTTGAGATTTCTCCCAACGCGCGCCCACCCGTCTGCAAAATCATGGATCTGGGCAAGTTCAAATACGAAACCCAGAAAAAAGCTGCTGAAGCACGCAAAAAGCAAAAGATCATCGAGGTCAAAGAGGTCAAGTTCCGCCCGAACATCGACACTCACGATTACGATGTGAAAATGCGGAATGTGAACAAATTCTTGGATGCTGGCGACAAGGTGAAAGTCACCATGCGCTATCGTGGCCGCGAAATGGCCCATCAGGAAATTGGCCGTGACGTGCTGCGCAAGATAGCGACTGACATCGAAGGTGTCGCCAAGGTCGAAAGCATGCCAAAAATGGAAGGTCGCCAGATGATTATGGTGATCGCACCGATCAAAGCCTCATAAGGCTAATCGGACTTAAAGCCGCGTCCCGCAGGGGCTCAGTTTCCAGTTAACTGCGTTCCTCAGGGGCTCAGTTCCAAAGTTAACCGCGTCCCGCAGGGGCGCGGTCGCCTTTCAACCACTTCACTGCATCCGGGTAATCGAACCAGAGTGAGAATGAGTTGATCGCAACAACCGACCAACCGAACAAAGCTTCGCCCCCACTTGGCGCATTTGCCCCAGTCAAATGAACAATTAGCCAGATGACCAATACGGTCCACGGCACCAAATGTGGCAGAGCCATCAGCCTGCCAAACCCGCGATCCCAGATCATCACGAACAGATTCGGCCCGATGCCGACAATCGCCGCAATCGCGGTCATTCGACCGACATCCGTGTCCCACAGAAGAAAACCAGCAAAATTGACCGGAACTAGAATTACAAACACCCACACCTGAACCCAACCGGGCATGGCTCGGAATGAATGCCAAATATCTAAGATCAACTTCATCGCCTCACCATATCAACCGAAATGGGGAAAGCGACCTAAATCAATTTGACCCATCCGAAAACCACGTTAGCATCGGTAAGGGATTCAAATGGGGCAAGCACATGACTGAGAACGGCAAACGTTGGCACGACATGGGTGGCGATAAGCTCGACAGTTCAGCAGGTGAAATCAACCTAGATGAACACGACTACGCCCTGTGGGAAAAACGCGTCGACGCCTTAATGGTCCTTGCCTCGTCCAAAGGGTACTTCACCGTAGACGGCCTGCGTCGGGTATTAGAGGATATGGGCCCCGAAGCCTTCGAAACCATGACCTACTACGAACGCTGGGTTCATTCCGTCACCCAAAACCTGATGGAAGCAGGCGTATTCACCCCCGCCGAACTCGGCGCAAAAATGGAAGAAATCGCAGCCCGCGGCGAAACCTACGGCGAAGCTTCGATGGGATAGAACGTTTGGCACCTGGTCCAAAACGCAAAGGCGCGCCATTTTACTGACGCGCCCCATAAATCAATCTAGACGGCCTCAGCTACCGTTCTTGGCACGCCATTCATCAATAGCATTCTGTAACTGGCGTTCTTCATCGCAGCTCAACCAACAAATATCGTCGATCCGCTGCAGGTTCGCTTCGGCCTTTTCAACCTGACCAAGCTGCAAATACATCTCGCCCTGATATTCCAGCGCGCCGCGATGTTTTGGGTTTAATTCCAACGCCTTTGCATAATTCGGTGCGGCATTGTCCAGATCGCCAGATTTGCGATAGGAAAATGCCAACAGGTTAAATGCATCAGCATTGCCCGGCTCCGATACAGTTACTGCCTTCAGCTTGGGAATCGCAGCTGTATATTCACCGGCATTCACCAACTTCTTGGCATCGCCAAATGCGCTGGTATCGTTGCTGGTGCTTGAATACCCACCACTGCTGCTACCGCTGCCTGCGGCAAGAGCAAAGCTGGATGAGGCTGCGATAATCACAGCGGACAATAAATATTTCATAGTCGCCTCCTTGAGGACCATTGTTAAATTTCGTTTGCCATTTGATACGAACTGCACCCATTCCTGCGTTGGATTCCATCACCCCCACAGTCGCAACTCGCCTTTAAGCTGTTGCAACAATAACAAAAACCATTTGTTTCTGTACTCACTTTTCCGCCATGATGGTTCAGGATGTGAGGCCACGCACATAAGGGGCAAAGTATGACTCATGCGATCGGCGCAGAAGTAACCATCAAACGTTCGGCCCCTCCGGGCCATGTCCGCACGCCGTGGTACCTACGTGGCAAAATCGGCGTGATCGAACGCGACCTCGGCCTAACCGGGGATCCCGAAACGCTTGCCTATGGCCACGCTGGCGGCTCTGTTCGTCTCTACCGTGTTCGCTTTTCAATGACCCATATTTGGGGCAGCGAAACGGCAAAGAATAACGACACGCTCGATGCTGAAATCTTTGAAACATGGTTAGAGGAATAACAAATGCCACATGACCACCTCAGCCCCTCTGGCCACCCCTATCGCGAAGATCAGGACGCGCCGCTGACATATTTTCAGCAAATGGAAATCGCCGTGCGGGAATTGCTCGTCAGCAAGGGCGTAACGACCGACGCCGAAATCACTGCGCAGATCGCACGTATGGATGGGCGCAATCCGTCTATGGGCGCTGCCGTCGTCGCCCGCGCGTGGATTGACCCAGAATTCAAGGCGCGCCTGCTGGCCGATGGCTCCGCCGCTTGCGCCGAAATGGATGCACCCGTTGACGCCATGAAGCTGATCGTCGTTGAAAACACGACAGATGTTCACAATGTCGTCGTCTGCACGCTGTGTTCTTGCTATCCGCGCAACCTGTTGGGCCTGCCGCCAGATTGGTACAAACAGCGCGCCTATCGGTCTCGCACCGTCAAAGAACCCCGCACTGTACTGGCAGAATTTGGCCTCAACTTGCCCGACAATATCCAGGTTCGCGTCCACGACAGCACCGCCGACATGCGCTATCTCGTCTTGCCCATGCGGCCAGAGGGGACCGAAGGGATGAGCGGTGAAGAATTGGCCGATTGCGTCAGCCGTGATGCCATGATCGGCGTCGCCGTCGCGCAAAAGCCATAGCACCACGCACAAAAATGACGCCGCACCAAATGGTGGGCGTCATTTCTTTAACCGGGCAACGCCCAGCCAGTTTTAGCTTTTAACGGCAGTCATAAACCGGTCACGGATAACAACCGGGTCTTTGGTGATGACCGGCACCTTGATGTTCCCGCTTTCGCACTTGCTGACAATGATCGTCATTTTATCGCCCGCCAAAGCGTCCTGCAAAACCTGCTTGGTATCCTCAGCACGGCACTCAATAACGTTTTCACAACCACAAGCCTCAGCCACTTTGGTCAGTGAAGTTTTCATGCCCGCATATGTCGGCTGATCACCGGTTGAGCCATAGCTACCGTTGTCGATGATCAACAGAATGTAATTATCCGCCACATTATTCGCGATCGTCGGCAAGGTACCAAAGTTGGTCAAAACAGACCCATCACCATCAATGGAGATGACCTTTTTATCCTGAGCCAAAGCAACGCCAAGCCCAATGGACGAGGACAACCCCATAGTGCCGAGCATATAAAAATTGGTCGGCCGATCATCAATCATATGCAGCTCTTGGCTCGGTAAGCCAATGTTACAAACGACCAATTGGTCAGAGATGACAGGCGCAATGTCGCGCAAAACTTCTGAACGGATCATTTTAGTAACCTCCCCAAAAGGTTGCGTCAGTCAGGATAGCGACCGGTTTGTTGCACATGAACGTATATTTCAGGATTGCGTCCAACTCTTCTGCGTCTGACTGCCGATGGAAATGATAGGTCGGGATATGCAATTGGTTCAGCAGCGCCTTGGTATGAACCGCCATTTCAGCCTGACAGGCGACCGGCTCTTTCAACTCACCCCGGTACGAAATCAGCATTGGCAAAGGCATCCGATAGAACTGCGTCAGCGTCACCAGAGTATTGACAGTTACCCCTATCGCAGTGTTCTGCATGATGATCGCTGGGCGTTTTCCGCCCATAAATGCACCCGCGCACAGGCCGATCCCCTCATCCTCTTTATTTGCCGGGATGTGATAGATCGCGTCGCGCTCTTCGACTTCCTCGATAACACCGGCAAGCTGTTTGCACGGCACCGTGGTGACAAAATCGATGCCATTTGCAACCAGGTCATCTACGATTTTGGTGTGGATAGACACGCTGACTTCTCCTCATATGTCTTTGTTCGGGGTCGGCTGCTGCTGGGCATCCGAAATTTCTGTGTTCGATGTGCGTTAGCTTGGTTGTGGCGGGATCAACACGGTTTTAGGCGCTGCAACCTGACCTGACCGGATGTCACGAAACGCCTCCGCGCCCTCGGATAATGGCCGCGTTGTGATCCAGCTCAACGACCCAAACCGCCCATCAAATATCGCCTGCGCCGTCTGCCGGAAATCCTCTGCGGTATAGGTATAAACACCGATAAAGGTGATTTCCTGTAGGGTCATGCGCCGAATATCCAACCCACCAAGGTCCTCACCCAGACCGATATGCACGATAACGCCGCCCTGCCGCGCCACCGCCGATGCGGTTTTTCGGGTGGCGGCATAACCAACGCCATCAACAACCAGATCAAACTGCGTACCCTCTGGCAAAGCATCCGGTGCCACGACATTCAGGCCGGTATGTTCGATCAAAAAGGCGCGCCTGTCAGCCTGAGGCTCCACAATCGTAATGTCCTGCACACCCTGAACGCGCATGCTAAGCGCCGCGCCAAGGCCAATGGCGCCACCACCGATAGCAAGGCCACGCATTTCAGCCACATCCGTTTCAGATCGCGCAATGCCCTGCCGAACGCCGTGCCAACCACAGGCCAAAGGCTCTGCCAACGCAGCATGTTCCAAAGGCACATCTTCAGGAACTGTCACCAGATTGTCGGCTGCCATAACAACCATTTCTGCAAACGCCCCCTCACAAGGCGGCATGGAAATGATCCGGCGTTCCGCGCAGATATTCGTGCGACCTGAAAGGCAATCGCGACATTTTCCACAGGAAACCAAAGGGTTGACGGTGACTCGACGACCATCATTTGGCCCACCAACCACTACACCAGCAGCCTCATGCCCCAAAATAAGCGGCGCAGGGCGGCGGGCATCATGGCCCAAATACGCATGCATGTCCGATCCGCAAATGCCGGAGGCTTTGACGCGGATCAGCTCCTGCCCCTCAGCAGCAACCGGCGCAGGCGCATCGCGGTATTCCAGGCTTTCAACGCCAGTGTAAACCAGTGCCTTCATTTCGCGGTGTACCCCCCATCCACGAACAGGACCTGACCGGTCACATAATTCGACGCTTCACTGCAAAAGAACATGATAGGGCCGTCCAGATCTTCCGGCTCTCCGTTACGCCCGATACAAGTTTGACCGGCCTTTTTCCGGGCCCCAACAGGGTCAGCGAACACTGGCCCGGTTAGCTCAGTTCTGAAAAAACCCGGCGCAACAGCGTTGGCTGTGATGCCATGACCCGACCAGGCTTCCGCCATGGCGCGTGTCATCTGCTCTACACCGCCCTTAGATGCGCCATAGCTGATGCCATTTTCAAAGGCGCGCTCTGATTGGAGCGATGCAAAATTGATAATCCGCCCCCACCCCTTTGCTTTCATCGCCGGAACCATCGCCTGCGCCATGAAAAACGGAGCAGACAGGTTCAGGTTGAGCGTGTCGGACCATCCCTTTTGCGTGACATCATCAGCATGCTGGCGATTATTTAACCCAGCAGCGTTGATCAATATGTCAGGTGATCCGAATGGTTGCGCAGCTTTGGCAGAAATTTCTGTAATTCCTGATACATCTGAAAGATCTGCAACAACTACGGCCGTATCGCCAACAGCCTCCTCATTCCAAGCGTTCAACGCATCATCGCGACGCGCAATACCAACAACCTGTGCACCGGCAGCCGCCAGCAATGTCGCGGCGGCACGCCCTAATCCACTGCTGGCGCCAGTGACGCAAGCCACCTTGCCCCGCACATTGAACAGATCGTTCATTGCCCTACTCGCCCGGTGTCAGGTCAAAAGTTTGGTCAGGGAAATACTTGTGCAAACGCGCATCCGCCGACCGCGCATGACCCTCCATCCCCTCCAACCGAGAGATACGGGCTGTCGCTTCGGCAATCGGTTTTGACCCTTCGCGGGTGGCCCGCTGCCACGTCACAATTTTCATATACTTATGTACTGACAGACCACCAGTGTATTTTGCGGACTGAGACGTCGGCAAAACATGGTTCGTACCCGACGCCTTATCGCCGAATGCCACTGTCGTTTCTTCGCCAAGGAATAAGGAGCCATAGCACTGCAACCGCTCCAACCACCATGGTAGGTCCTCTGCCTGAACTGTCAGATGCTCTGGCGCGTATTCGTCAGACGTGGCGGCCATTTCTTCACGATCAGAACATACGATAACTTCGGCATAATCGCGCCAGGCGGCAAAGGCGTTGTCGCGGTTTAGGCCCGGCAGATCATCAATCAAACCCGGCACAATCTCCATCACCCGTTCAGCAAGCGCACGGTCATCGGTGATCAGCCAGACCGGAGAGTTATAGCCATGCTCAGCCTGCCCCACCAAATCAATCGCCACCATCCTTGGGTCGGCGCTCGCATCGGCAAGGATCAAACTATCAGTAGGCCCTGCAATCATGTCGATCCCGACACGGCCAAACAAAATCCGCTTGGCTTCGGCCACAAACTGATTGCCCGGACCAACCAAAATGTCGGCCTTTGGCAGACCAAACAGGCCAAAAGTCATCGCCGCAACGCCCTGAACGCCACCCATAGCCAGGATTTTGTCGGCTCCACAAAGGTTGGCCGCATAAACAATCGCAGGCGCAATGCCCTTTCCTGCACTTGGCGGAGAACACGCAACGATGTGCTTACAGCCAGCGACTTTCGCTGTCGTAACTGTCATTATCGCACTGGCAATATGGCTGTACCGACCGCCGGGAACATAACAGCCGGCTGCCTGACAAGGGATGGCCCGCTGCCCTGCGATCAGGCCGGGAACAATCTCCATCTCAACATCTTGCATCGTTGTCTTCTGCAACTCAGCGAAACGGCGTACATTGTCTGCCGCAAATTTGATGTCATCCTTCAGCTTCTGTGACACCAATTTCGAAGCATTGGCAATATCTTCTTCGCTCAACAGAATTGGGCCGTCATAGTTATCGAATTTGGCCGCATATTCGAGCGCAGAAGCATCACCGCCTGCTTCGATCTCGTTCAAGATGTTACTAACGATATCATGAACGTCAGACGCATCAGATTTTGCGGTTAACGTGGCTTTCTTCAGATATTCGCGAGACATCAAGTAACTCCAATCGCAGGTTGGCGGGCAATACCGTCTGTTATCCGGCCCGAGGCAGAGTGGACGTTAACGCCAACGCACTCGATTCGGGATATGAATTGTATGTAAGCGCTTGCATGACCGAATGCAAGCGCTTACATTGCATCACACGCTAGCCACTCCATACCCCGCACGGACAACAACCAGTGACCCAAAAACCTTCACCAACGTTAGAAGACGTCGCAAGGCTGGCGAATGTGTCGACGACAACGGTGTCACGCTGCCTTAACGCCCCGGAAAAGGTGGTTGAAACCACGCGAAAACGCGTACTGGCAGCGGTTCACGAGCTTGGTTATTCCCCCAATTTCAGCGCTCGTGCCCTTGTCGCCAAACGCACCAATACAATCGGTGCCGTCATTCCAACGATGGAGAATGCGATCTTTGCCCGTGGCGTTCAGGCCTTTCAGGAAGAGCTGCAAACCCATGGCTTCACGCTTTTAGTCTCCAGCTCATCTTACCAGACAGAACTTGAGGCTGAACAGATCCGCACCCTCGTTGCACGCGGCGCAGACGGCCTCCTCCTCATCGGCCATGACCGCGACCCAGCACTGTATGAATTTTTACAACGCCAGTCCGTCCCGGTTCTTGCCGCTTGGGTATACGATCCCGACAAGCCAACACCTTCTATCGGGTTTGATAACAAGTTGGCGATGAAGGAACTAACCACCGAAGTGATCAACCAAGGCCACCGCAACATCGCCATGATCGCAGCCCCAACCGCAACCAACGACCGGTCGACGGCAAGGGTAGCAGGGGCGCGGGCAGCGATGCAGGAACAGGGTTTAGGACCAGAACCCTTAACCCTTATCGAAACCCCTTATGGCATCGACACAGGTGCCGCAGCCTTCGCTCACCTCATGCAAGCACCAGACAGACCAACGGTCGTAATGTGCGGCAATGACGTGCTGGCGGTCGGCGCGATCAGGCAAGCCAAACAAATGGGCCTGAACGTTCCAGATGACATCTCAATCACCGGCTTTGATGACATAGAGCTTGCAACAATCGTCGATCCGGCTCTCACCACCGTTCATGTCCCCCACCGTCAAATGGGGCAACAGGCCGCCAACATGCTGACCAAAATGGTAGGTGATAATCAGCCGGCTGAAAGCGTCCAACTATCAACCACGCTCTGCAAACGAGGTTCCTTAGGGCCATGCCCAACGGCTTAGCGCCGAACCTGTTCCCGGTGAAACGTGTACAGCCCCGTCGCGACCACCAACATCAGCCCGGCAATGGTCAGCATGTTCGGAATCTCTCCAAACACAAAAGCGCCGATCAACAGCGCCCAGACCAGAATTGAGTACCGAAACGGAGAGACAAAGCCTAACTCTCCCAGACGCATGGTCATAACGCTGAACAGATAACCAACAAACAGGAAACAAGCGGAAAGCCCGAGTACCCAGACCGTGCCACCGACCATTGGCACCCACTCTTGCGTTACACTGACCACCCCACCCAACGAGGTGATACTGATCGCCGTTAACAATGTAATGAACAATGATGGCGTGGCGGGAGACAGCTTTTTTGTCGCCAAATCACGAACGACAATAAACACCACCGCACCCAACGCCCAGAACGCCGCCTGATTAAACCCGTCACCGCCGGGCTGCACGATCATCAGCACACCAATAAAGCCGACAATCACCGCACTCCATCGCCGCCACCCGACCTGTTCACGCAGCACAACAGCAGCAACCAAGGTCAGGACCAGCGGCGTAGACTGTAAAATCGCGGTCGCATCGGCGATCGGCATGTTGAACAAAGCGTTCAAAAAACAGGTCGTGGTGCCAAGCTCTGCACACACACGCACCCCAGCCCATTTGCGATCAACCGGGGCCAGCGCAGATGGCCTCGCCACCCCACGCGCCATCGCCAACCCAGCAACCAGCACCGTCGCAAACAGCCCACGCACAAAGATCGCCTGAAACAGCGGAATTTCCCCCGCCAGAGATTTCATCAACGCATCATTCACAACGAACGCCGCCATCGACACCATCATGAACCCAGCGGCGCGCAGGTTATCAGTTTTGGTTGTCACGATTTTGCCGCCAATCTTTGGGTCCAAACATATTCCAGCCCAACACAGAAACAGATCGCGAATATCGCCAGCCCTTGCAAAAGGGTCAGCGTATCGCCCAAAATTGCAACAGCCAGAAAGGCCGCAATAACAGGCTTCAGGAAAAACAGATAGTTCGCTCGCTGAGCATCCGGCGCAGCGGCCAGTCCTGCCAACCACACAGCCATACCAATCGCCGTATTCCAGATACCAATGGTCAGAATACCCATGACCTGCGTTTCAGTTTTATCGGCCAATGAAAGCGGGTTAACCCACACGCCCCAGCCAAGGCCGACCACGACGTACAGGAATACAAAGCCCAAACCAAAGGTATAGGCCGTCATCCGCACCGGGCCATATTCGGCAACATACGGCCGAGCCATAACCAGATAAAACCCGCCAAGCACGCCGCAAAACAATGCCATTGCAGTGCCCAGTAAATCATCGCCACTGGTACCCAAACCCGCCCCATTGGTCATCAACAGAACCACGGCCAGAAACGCACCCAGACCAGAAATCATTTTTGGCCGCGTAATCGGTGCCCGGTTGATCATCCAGTCAGCCACAACAAAGAAAATGGGGATGGCCGTTACAATGGTTGCAACCTGCACGACCGAGGTAAAATCCAGCGCCCAATGAAAAATCAGTTGCCCCAATGACATGCCCAAACACGACAGCAAGGCAATTTTGACCCCATCCCGCCGCAAGGGCGTGATCAAATCGCGCTGCCCCGGCCAAACTTGGGTCAACAACAAAAGACAGCCGCCGCCAATCATAAACCGCCACACCGAAAATTCCGGCCCCGGCGTATCGGCCAGTTTAGCCACAAACTCAGACGAAGCGTGACCACAGACACCAATGAAACATAATAGATAGGCTAGCCATGGGGGCATATGCTGTCTCCTATTCCGTCTTTGCCGCGATACGTGGCCAAAGGATTTCAACAAACACTGATCCGGTCACAACCAAAATCGCGGCGGCCTGCAACCAGGTTAGCGGCTGGGTCAGAATGAACACCGCCAGTACCGCCGCGATAACCGGCTTTAGAAAGAACAGATAAGACGCACGGGTAATGTCAGGCGCAGCCGCCAAACCGCCGAACCATAAAACTTGCGTAATTGTCGTATTCAAGATCGCCAGCGCCAGTAATGACCACATCGCCACCGACGGCATTTCCGTAATTCGCACCGGGTTCACCCATATGCCCCAGCCCAACCCAACAACGACAAACAAACCAACCGCCCCGATTAACAATGCAAGCGTAGTAATCTTCATCCCACCATGCCGGGCCATGTAAGGCTTAGCCAACACCGCATATCCAGACCCAAGCGCGGCACAGGTGACGGCCAGCAAGACGCCCCAAATTGAGCGCCCATCGCCCGCCAAATCCGACAGGTATCCATCGGTAATCAACAGCGTCACACCAATCACAGCCATTGCCCCGGTGATCATCTTAACGGCAGAGATCCGCTCTCCGTTCGCGATCAGATTTATCAACCCGACAAATATGGGCATCGTTGTCACCACCGTCGCCACCTGCGTAACGCTCGCGTAATCCAGCGCCCAATGGAAACACAGATAAGCCCCCGAAACACCGATCAACGCCAATGGCACTAACCGGGCCCCATCGGTTTTTAGCGGCGACAGGAAATCCCGCGTATCCGCCCGACACAACGCCCAAATCGCCAGCCCCGCAGCGCCGATCATATAGCGCCAGACCGAAACCTCTGGCCCGCTCAACCCTGATAAGACAGAGAAAAACTCTGACGATGCATGGCCGCAAACGCCGATGAAAACAGCCAAATACGCCCAGCGGGCCGGAATGGTCATAATCACTTCCCTTTTTCGATAGACAGAACGCTACACCATTCAAGCAACGATGCCAGTTATTTTGACGCTATCGAAACGCTCGCCCGATCTCCAACAGGCCTGTTTCACGATCGCCCAAAGGGGCGCGCCAACTAAATTGCGCCCATACCTTTACTTCGCCGCGCCGACATCTTTACCTCACTGTCACGAAACAGACGCACAACTGTCATGCATGCTCGGTATTGGCGGCTCGTACGAAAACAGTGTCCCTATTGGACCAGGAGATTTCCATGCGCGACGACATCGAAACATCATTTGACGACTTTGACGAGGCCCGCAACACGAGGCCGCAAACCTGTGCGTTTGACAAGGTCATGGACGCAGCCCTCTCTCGCCGCAACTTCTTGGGTGGCGCCATCGCATTTGGCAGTGTTGCTGGCCTCGGTGGCGGCTTTAACTCACGTGCCGGAGCAGCAGCACACAGCCGTTTTACCTTTGATCAGGTCGCAGCAAACAGCCTCGATGCGATTACATTACCAAAGGGTTACGACTACAGCATCGTCGCCCGCTGGGGCGATCCGATCCACGGAACCGCCCCCGAATTTGACCATAAAACCAAAGGCACCGCCGCCTCTCAGGCGACTGCATTCGGCGACAATATCGACGGGATGGAACTGTTCTCAATCGATGGTCGCACCGTCATTGTGGTGAACAACGAATACACCAACCGCAAAGTGCTCTGGGATGGCGGCAAGCCATCTAACGATGACGACATCCTGAAGGGCAAAATGGCCCACGGTCTGACGGTCGTAGAAATCGCTGATCAGAACGGCTGGCAAATCGTCAAAGACAGCCCATTGAACCGCCGCATCACCCCAGACACACCAATGGCTATCACTGGCCCGGCGCGCGGCCATGCAATGATGAAAACCAGCGCCGACCCGGCGGGCAAAACAACCCTCGGCACATGGAATAACTGCGGCTCAGGTAAAACACCTTGGGGCACTTACCTCGCTTGCGAGGAAAACTTTAACGGTTACTTCTCCACCAAAGACGCCTTCTATGACGTCACGCCAGAGCAGGCACGCTACGGCATCTCAGCCGACGACTGGGGTTACGGCTGGGCCAAAATTGACCCACGTTTTGACGTTTCAGCAGAGCCAAACGAACCAAACCGCGCCGGTTATGTGGTGGAGGTCGACCCCGCTGACCCGAACTCAACACCGAAAAAACGCACCGCACTGGGCCGCTTCAAACATGAAAATGCCGAGGTTGTTCTGAATGGTGATGGCCGGGTAGTCATCTACATGGGTGACGATGAACGTGGTGAATTCCTTTATCGTTATGTATCGCACAACATCTATGACGGTGGCGACGATGCTGATGATCTGATGGAAAACGGCGCACTTTATGCCGCCAAGTTCAATGAGGATGGCTCGGGCGAATGGCTGGCGCTGACACCAGCAGCAACTGGCATGACCACGGCAGAGATTTGCATCCACACGCGGATGGCGGCCTCTATCGTCGGTGCGACCACCATGGACCGGCCAGAATGGGTCGCAGCCCACCCTGATAAAGCCGAGGTCTATTGCGCCCTAACCAACAATAAAAACCGAGGGCGAAAGCCAAACAGAGGCGGCGACGAAACCCCCGTTGGTGGCCCAAACCCACGCGAGGCGAATAAATACGGCCAAATCGTTCGTTGGCGACCCGCCGGTGCTGACCATGCTGCCGACGGTTTTGAATGGGACTTATATGTGCTTGCTGGCAACCCAACTGTCCACAGCGACGATCGCGCTGGTTCAGCCAATATCAACACAGGAAATATGTTCAATTCCCCGGACGGATTAGCCTTTGACCAGACCGGCACCCTCTGGATTCAAACTGATGGCAAAACCAGTAACGAAGGCAGCTATGCAGGCCAAGGCAACAATCAAATGTTGGCGGGCGATCCTGTTACTGGCGAAATCCGCCGCTTTTTAGTTGGCCCACGGGGGGCTGAGATTACCGGCCTCTGCTGGTCACTGGACCGCCGCACAATGTTTGTGGGTATCCAACACCCCGGCGACAAAGGCGGCAGCAACTGGCCAGAGGGTGGGAATGCTACCCCACGCTCGGCCGTTATCGCCATCAAACGAGAGGACGGCGGCCTCGTCGGCTGACGGCCGGGCGTCGGCACATAGCAACAAAAATTGGCGTTCCTGCAAATGCAAGAACGCCCCTTCAATTTAACAACTGTCATCCCGGGCTTGATCCGGGACCTTGAGAGGATAGAGCCTAATCCACAAGGTCCCGGGTCTGCGCCCGAGATAACAACCCACTACGAATAACTCACAACCTCAAACTCAATCCCATCGGAATCGCGAAAGTAAAACCGACGACCCGGCTCATAGTCACCGTGCGAATAAGCCTCCATTCCGGCCGCTTTCACTTTCGCTTCAACCGCATCCAGATCATCAACGACAACGCCAATATGGTTCAGCCCGCCAACCGTGGAATAGTTGCTATAATCCCCGGCCAGCGCACCCTGCGGACGATATAGCGCCAGATAGTCATCCTCACCGCCTACATGAACGCTAATTCCATTATCCTTGGCTTCACCACGCCAGCGGACATGCCAGCCAAATAAATCACCCAACATCGCCGCCGTTGCATCCGGGTCTTCAACGGTTAGGTTTACATGTTCCAATCTCATCGCAGCCATCTCAACCGCTCCTTCTGTTAACAGTTCTCTATTTGATGATTCTATGCTACTTCCTCAAGTTAACTTTAGGTCAAATGGAATTTTCACATGGTTCAAATGGTCAGCATTGGTGAAATCGCAGCCCGCACCGGCCTCGCTGTGTCCGCCATTCGTTTCTACGAAGAAAAGGGCCTCGTTGCCCCATTGCGTGACGCAGGAGGGCGACGAAAATTCCTGCGCGGTGACATCCGCCGGCTGTCTTTCGTCAAAATCGCCCAACAGTTCGGCTTTTCTATTGAGGAAATCGCCGGCCTCCTCGGTCACCTGCCCAATGGGCGCAACCCCAACAAACGCGACTGGGCCCGCATCAGTGCCCAGTTCAAGGAACGGCTGGACGAAAAGATCGAAACCCTGACGCTGTTGCGCGATAAGCTAGACAAATGCATCGGCTGCGGTTGCCTCAGCCTCGATAACTGCCGCCTCTACAATCCAGATGACACCGCCCGCCGCCTAGGCCCCGGCCCACGCTGGCTGATGGGAGATACGCCACCGGAATAATCCGTCCCACTTCTCCGCTTGAATCAACGACAATCACCGACAAGGTTATTCCCAAAAAACTCACGCCGAGGGCCCAATCATGCATTCCCCAATAACCACCAAAGAGCTGACTGAACGACTGGCCCACAAACCTCGGTTCCCACTGGCCTTGCTCCCCACTCCACTCCAACCACTCAGGAATTTCGGGGCGCTCCTGAATGGCCCCGAATTGTGGATGAAGCGAGACGATCTCTCCGGCCTCGAAGGTGGCGGCAACAAAACCCGCAAGCTGGAATACCTCGTCGGCGACGCCTTAGACCATGGCTGCGATATGCTGGTGACAGTGGGCGCAATCCAGTCCAATCACACCCGCCAAACCGCCGCTGCCGCCGCCAAGGCCAACATGAAATGCGCCCTGTTGCACTGTGCGTGGACCAAGGATGCAGGTCCAAACTACCGCCACGTCGGCAACATCCTGCTCAGCCATATGATGGATGCCGAACTCTATATTGATGAAACCGAACGCCCAATTGAGGATCAGGGACCACTGCAAGAATTCATGGCCCACCTAAGGGCGCAGGGCCACACCCCCTATCTCATCCCCGGCGGCGCTTCTGAACACCCGCTCGGCAGCATGGGCTATATCAATTGCGCCGCTGAGATCGCGGACCAAATAGCACAATCAGGCACACAGTTCGACTATCTCGTCCATACAACAGGTTCCAGCAGCACTCAGGCAGGCCTGCTTGCCGGGTTTAAGGCGCTCGGCATCACAACCCGCATTATCGGTGTGGCAGATGACGGCGAGACACAGATCAAACAGCAAAGGGTTATGGACTTGGCCAATGAGGCGCTACTGACCCTCGACCTCCCCCAACTCGTTAACTCAGAGGATGTGGAGGTTATCGCCTCAAATGAGGCTGACTATGGTTTCACGGACGATGCCATCAAACAAGGCATCCACCTGATGGCAACGAAAGAGGGGCTGATCGCCGACCCGGTGTATGAGGGCCGCGCCATCCGGGGATTGTTAGACCTAAGCGCAACAGGCCGCTTCGCGCCCGACGCCAAAATGCTGCTTATGCACCTCGGCGGTTCCCCCGCCATCCACGCCTATGCCGGGCAGTTTGGCGAGGTAAAACTCACCCCCTTTGGGCAAGATTAAACCTCGCCCATCGCCCAATCCCGAAACGCCGCCGCCGCTGCGCTGTCAGTTGTCCATGTCAGAAAATATCCTAGCTTGGTTTCCAAATTATCCTCCACCGGACAAACCAATTCACCTCTGTCCAGCGCATCATCAACAATATGCCGCCAGCCCAACGCCACACCCTGCCCGGCCTTTGCCGCTTCAATCAGCAGCGGATAGTTGTTCATGTAAAGACTACGCCTGCCAGCAGGTGGCGGCGCGCCAACGCCAGTTAACCAACCGGCCCAGTTCAGCCAATCCCATTCCTCCGCCTCCAGTTCCAACAAATCTGCCGACGCCAAAGCGGCGGTATCCGCAATGGGATGTCGCGCGAGATAGGCAGGGCTGCACACCGGATAAACATCCTCGGGCAGCAACAGCGTCGATTGCCGCCCGGTCCAGCGCCCATCGCCATAAAGGATCGCTATATCGACATCCTCGGCCAGACAATCACGGGCGTCATCAGATGCAATCAACCGCACACGCAACTCAGGGTGCGCTTGGCGAAAAGCCGATAATCGCGGGGTCAACCATAAAGCAGCGACAGATTGATCCGTCGCAATCGTCAGCCGGTCAGCCGCAACAGGCGCACGCATCTGGTCCGTCGCATCCGCCAATTGGCGCAATAAAGCAGCAACCACATGATGATAATCTCGTCCCTTAGGCGTCAAACTGACAGACCGATGTGCGCGGATAAACAACGGCTCACCTAACGCCTGCTCCAATACCCTAATCTGCTGACTGACCGCCGCTTGTGTCAGGTTCAACTCTGACGCAGCTTCGGTAAAGCTACGCCACCGCGCAGCAGCATCAAAAGCGATAAGCGGCGCCAGAGGCGGTAAACGGTTCCGCAGGTTTGCCATAATGATTCCTTATTAATTTCCCTCAAATATGGTCGTTTGAAAGCATAAATAGATCAAGATAATTAATCTATAAGACACTATATTGAGGACAAAACCATGAGCACACGCCGCAAATCACAATTCGAACTCACCGGCTGGCTGATCTTCGTTGCTTCTGCGCTCTGCTATATTGCAGCAAGCATCCCAACAGGTGATCCATTCTCCATCGCAGGGGGTGTTTTATTCCTGGTCGCCTGTATCTTTTTCATGGTGCCAATGCTGCGACGCAGCCATGACTAAGCGCGCTTTGGCATAGAACCATCCTGCCCATCACGCAATTTCGGATCAGCCAAGATTGCGATTACATCAGCAATCAGGTTCAGGGTGACAAAGAACAATGCAAAGATCAGCCCGGTTGACAGCACCAGCGGTATGTCCCGAAACTTAACCGCAGAAACCATCGAAACACCGATACCGGGGTAAGAAAATATCGCCTCCACCACGAATGCCCCGGCCAAAAGGTTGGCAATAACAATCACCACCGCATTCACAATTGGCGCAATCGCATTCGGCAGCATGTGCCACAGAACAATCCGCAGCACCGAAACACCCTTTAACCGCGCCATCTCAACATAGGGGGATGCCAATATGTTGATCAGGCTTGCCCGCGTTAACCGCAGCACCGGCGCAATCGCAACAATCGACAAGGCCATCGCAGGCAGCGCCATCGCCGCCAGCCGGTTAGCCATGCTCATATCATCGGTGAACACCGTAAAGGCATCGAACACCTGAAACTGAATGGTAAAAATTGCCATCAGCAGATAAGCGACCAAAAATTCCGGTAAAGAAATCGCCACCAAGGACCCGCTGGTAATCGCTCGGTCAGCAAACGAACCTCGATAAATAACCGAAAACACACCAAGCCCGAACCCAAAAGGGACGGCAATGGCACCAGCAAAAGCAGCCAATAACGCTGTATGCCCCAATCGCTCTGCCAGAATATCGGCAATCGGTTGCCGCGAATACCACGACGTTCCGAAATCACCTTCAACCGCCCGTGTGATCCAATCGATATAGCGGACCACAGGGGCAACGTTCAGCCCCATCCGTTCTCGCGCGGCCTCAATCTGATCAGCAGTCACAAACCGAGGGGCCGACGCACTGGCAAAATCCCCCGGCAGGGTTTCAACCGCCACGAACAAAAACACAGATACGGCCAACAGCACCCAAAGGGCCGCAAATACGCGCATCAGGATCAGTTTCAGCAGCATGTGAGCCTCGCGGGAGGCTACCCCTCCACCTCGGCCCCAAATGCCAACAGGCTGGCTGACAATTTCTCTGGCCGCTCAATCGGGATCAGATGACCACAATCGCTCCAATCCTCGCGCCGTGCATTTGGCAACAGGGCAAACAGCTCATCAATCACTTCGGGGTCGCGAAACACCCGGTCATGCTCTCCGGTAATCGACAAAACCGGCAAGGACAAAGACGCCCAGTCAAAATCCCAATCCGTCGCCGGTGAATTGCGCATCAAATTCATATGACCATGCGAGGCATCCAGCGGCTCAAATCCACCCTTCAGGAAATTGGGGCGCGCTGCGGCGGCGAACTCCGGGTTCACAATCATCGGGAACATTACATCCATAAACGCCTGCACCCCAGCTTCTGCAACAACAGTCGGCAGCGCATCATTGACCCATGCAATACGCGGCCCAATCCGGCGCAACGTGTTCAGAAACACCAACCCCGCCGCATCCAAACCGGCTGCAATCGCCTGCGCTGCATACAGCCCGCCAATGGACAGCCCAACCAGAATCGGCCGTTCAGGCGACAGCGCCGTATTCAACCGCAGAATATCATCAACGATCACCTGATTGGTCAGCTCCAGATCGGCACCAAACGCCGACCCGGTTTGCCCACGGAAATTGTAACTTAACGTCCCAAAACCAGCATCCCGCAAGATTAGTGCAACAACAGCCTCCCAATGATCTGTCGATCCAGTCAGCGCGTTTACAAACAGAAATGTCGGCGCGCCCTCTCGGGTCGGTTTATGGTGAATATGAAAAAGTGTATTTTCCCCATCAATCTTTAATTCAGTCATGATATTCCCTACCTCGCCCCATCATTAAACGCATCGACCACGGCAGACCCACAAGTGACGGTATCCGCCGCGCCACCCAAATCACAGGTTCGCAGTGATTGCTCTGCCAGCACAGCTTCAATTGCCTTAACAATCGCGGCCCCTGCTTCGGCATGGCCCAAATGATCCAACATCATCGCCGCTGACCAAATCTGCCCAATCGGGTTAGCAACACCTTGCCCAGCTATATCTGGCGCAGAGCCGTGCACTGGCTCAAATAAAGAAGGAAACCGCCCCTCCGGGTTAATATTGCCAGACGGTGCAATTCCTATGGTTCCGGTACAAGCAGGGCCAAGGTCAGACAGAATATCGCCAAACAGATTGGATGCGACCACGACATCAAACCAATGCGGGTTCAGCACAAAATGCGCCACGAGAATATCAATGTGGAATTTGTCCACGGGAACGTCAACAAACTCCGCTGACATCTCCTCCACCCGTTCATCCCAATAGGGCATGGTGATGGAAATGCCGTTTGATTTGGTGGCAGAGGTAAGCTTCCCACCCCGCGACCGCGCCAATTCAAAGGCATAGCGCAGGATGCGGTCGATCCCGGTACGGGTCATGACAGTTTCCTGCATGACAATCTCTCGGTCCGTGCCGGGGAACATCCGCCCACCGATGGATGAATACTCGCCTTCGGTATTTTCCCGCACGATCATCATATCAATATCACCCGGCCCCCGCCCAACCAATGGCGAAGGCACCCCCGGCATCGCACGCGCGGGCCGTAGGTTTACATATTGGTCAAATTCACGACGGAATTGTAGCAATGACCCCCACAACGAGATATGATCGGGCACCGTATCGGGCCAACCAACGGCGCCAAAAAACAATGCGTCGCTGGTCTCCAGCCGAGATTTCCAGTCTGGCGGCATCATCTCGCCGTGCTTATGGTAATAATCGACGCAAGCAAAATCATGGTCGGTGAAATCAAAACTCAGATCAAACCGCCGCGCTGCTGCCTCCAGTATTTTCAGGCCCTCTGGCACAACCTCTTTGCCGATCCCATCACCGGGAATCACCGCGATCTGCATCTTATTCGTCACCATTCCACACCTCCCAATTCCTTTGGGCGGATAGTGGCCGGGTCTAGGGCAGATAAGCAAGTCTTTGCTGCATCGGGTGAGATCAGCAAGGCATCAGACACGGGTCTTTACCGCCAAGGATAATCCTTGCGGCAACTTCTTTAAGTATGAGGGAAGCTAAGGCAGGCTTCGCCGCTATCTATTCGCGCCGGGTACCCACAACACATCATCCGCGCCATTTCCATTGGCGACACGAGAGGCGACAAAAAACCAATCTGACAGACGGTTCAGATATTTCACCGCAGCCTGATTCACATCCTCATGTGCCGACAGTTCCACCGCCAAACGTTCTGCCCGGCGGCTAACCGTGCGGCACTGATGTAAATGCGCCGCCAATGCAGTTCCACCGGGCAGGATGAAACTGCGCAGTGGTGACAGATCAGCATTCATCCCATCAATCTCAGATTCGAGCCGATCTACTTGGGCTTCTGCCATCCGCAGCGGCGGATACTCAGATGCCGCATCATTCGCCATATCGGGGCGACACAAATCAGCGCCCAAATCGAACAGGTCATTCTGAATACGTGCCAATGCAGCATCCATCTCACCCACGCTATGCAGACGCGCCAACCCTACACAGGCATTGGTCTCATCCGTCGTGCCATAGGCCGTGACCCGCAGGTCATGTTTGGCCCGGCGCGTGCCATCGCCCAGTGCCGTATCGCCCTTATCGCCCGTACGGGTGTAAATCTTATTCAGAACGACCATCTATTAACTCCTCAGCCCGTCTCGCCCCGCGCCAACCAAACAGTTAGCAAGATCAGCACGACAGCAAGGGCCTGCATGGCCAGACGCGCGCGCATAATCTTGTTGGAATATTTGCGATTGAACTCACCACCACGGGCAAAGGTGATCACACCGAATACCAAAACGGCAAGGGTGAGAATACAGGCCGCCGCAGCGGCAAAGAACATTGATCCAGACATGATGCCCACATAATCACGCCACCGACGCCGCGCCAGTGGATATTTCATCGCAGTCAAACAGCGAGCGATTTAATAATCTTGTACGGGTTACACATCGGCAATTCGTATCAATTCAACCGCCCGAAAATTGCCACATTACCCAAAATTGGAAGCGTAATTGGCGACGAATCACCTCGCACTGACTGCCAACACCATGCCTGCCAATTCACCATTCTCGTTACATTTAGGCGTGCGAATGATGAGTTTCTTTTAGTTTTCTCCACCTGAACACGAAACATCCGTGAAATTCGCGCGTTTAAGTTTGCCGCTCCGCAAATCACAGCCATACGGTTCCCTGTGTAAAACGGTAAAGGAGAGTACTGGTGTATATCGCAAACATGTACAAAACTGCGACGCAAACGACCCAAATGGTGCTGGAGGCTCGGGGCCGTACGGTTGAAATGTCGTATGATTTTGAGAAAATCATCGAAGAGATCGATGCTTCAAGCAAGCATCGCATCAATGACGAGGCAAGCCCCTATGTAAACGAACTGACCGGCCGAAACTGCGTCTACCTCGTGGTCCGGGATCGCGCGGGAAAGTTAGAGGGGTTCGCATCGCTCCGCCTATTGCAGATCGGAGAAGAAAAGCTGCTCGGCTATCTCCGCCGTCAATTCCGCCGGATATATGGCCACGGTAAGGTCGCGTTCGACGACAAGGATGTGCCGGCAGTGGTTCACCGTATCACCGGCGATGTCGCCTTTGTCAGTGATATCTTCATTGAACGGTCAGCACGGGGCAAAGATGGCCTTGATGTTGGCGACCTGCTGGTTCTGGCCTACGCACAGGCTGCATTGCGCTGGCGGGTTGATTGGATCTACGGGTTCACCAAAAACCGCGATGTAAAACGCGGCCTTGCCGGGCGGTACTTCGCGTCACGACTGTACCCGTCAGCAATCAAATGGACCGTAGAAACGCCTAACCGGCGCGATGATGACTGGCTACTCTGTTTTGATCGGGATGATTATGACTATGTCATTCACCGCTATATTCAGAACGTTGCTAATGCAGCGTAACTGGTTCTGAATAGGTCATGATCAGTTTGTCGCCAGCGGCTGTTAATACAGGAAGCAGTATCCGCTTATAGACGGTGTGGACTGACCCAGTCGGCAATTGGGCGCGCAACACGCCTTCACCGGTTTGTGGTGCCCAATTTGCAAACAGCGTGCGGTGGCTCTCAGCAGCCGCCGCCGCATAAGCCGGCATGCCGCCTAATACTTTTTGGAACGTGCTGATGTCGTCATCGCCCAACAGTTTGGACTGCCAACAATACGCCCCCAACAACAATGGCGTAGGTGTCAGATCATTTTCCGAAGGTGCACGGTGCACAACAGTATGAGGCAGCACATCGTCAAGATTGACGAAACATCCCTCATTATCCTGCCACCATTGGGCTAACTGAGCTATCCGCTCTGTCAATTGATCGACCTTTCGGCTTCTTTTTTGTGCATCAGCGTAACCATGGCCAAAAACGTTGTTTCCAGCTCACCTAACTGAGGCTCTGACAGATTCCAGACATGATGGCCATACTTGGTTAAAGCATGCACCTGCATCGCCTCAGCCATGTGATGGCGTTCTGCCCATCTGAGCAGCTTTTTGGCGCGCTCTCTGCGCGACCAATCAGGTGCCGCATTGATGTTCAATCGCTGTTGCAAAGAATTCTCCCTTACCCGCTAAGGTCACCATGAAAATGGATCAACCTTTAGGAGAGAGCAAGCCCACACTTTAATAAGTGCGCAAGTTGCGTGACCTGCCTCACATCATCTTAAAGTTGGAGGCGCAAGCGGAGATGCATCAACAAGCTCCGTCAATGCCTGCTGCAAATCAAATGCTTCCCCACGATCGGCGGCATCATCGCGCAGCTTTTCCGCCTGAATTTTCAACGCCATCAGGGCAAAGATCTCAGATTCTGTATCTTTAAGTTGCCGCATTTGATGGTTCCGTTTCTTTGATTGAATCAATGCTTACAACTACAACTTGCATCGCACAAGCCCTCGCAAACTGTTCCCAACCCAAACAGCTTTTGCGTGATTCAGATCTGCAATCTTGCAGACAGATTCGCGCACTTCACCAGCGGCAATCAACTCTTCTCTCAACACGCCGGGCAATAGGCCGGATGATATCGGCGGTGTCACCAAACCCTGACCAAAGTCCAAGAAAATGTTGGTGATTGACCCCTCACACATCTCATCACGTTCATTTGCAAAAATCACCTCATCTACCCCATTCGGCATCTGAGCGCGGGCATCGTCATAGGTTTTTCGGTTCGTGGTTTTAATCGACAACCACGAATCATCTGACCGAACCCGCGTGGATGAAAGGCTGATCTGCCAAATCAAACCGTCAGAGGCTGCCGGCATAACCGCCGCTGTTACGTCGAACTTACCATACCGATCCACGGTCAGGCGCACACGCAAATCAGCTGTACCCTCAGCCGCCTCAGCCATGGCGCGTTGGGCCATTAGGGCATCAAAAGGAAACGACAGCTTCGCGCATGTCTCCGCCGCACGGTTTAGGTGGCGGGGCAACCGGTGAAACCCCTTGGCCATCGACCAGCGCAGCGTTTCAATGACTTTTAATCCGTCAATAGGCATGTCGCGAAACGGGCTTTCCACAAGGCTTCCTCATATTCTGCATCTGCGCGACTATCGGCAACAACACCGCCACCGACATTCAGCACAACTTCATCATCTGCATACAAGCACAGGGTGCGGATCGCCACGTTGAACCGTGCCCGCCCATCAGGTGCCATCCAACCAATGGCACCGCAATATGCATCACGCGGCCCCGCCTCCAATCGCCGGATCGCCTGCATCGCCGCAATTTTTGGCGCGCCTGTGATCGACCCACAGGGGAAAAGCCCCTCAAACAGATCACGCACCGAAACATCGACTCGCAGCCGCGAAGTAATCCGCGAAACCATCTGATGAACAGTGGCATAGCTTTGCACCTGAAACAGATCGGGCACCCAGACAGAACCCACCTCAGATACCCGCGCCAGATCATTGCGCAACAGATCAACGATCATCAGGTTTTCTGCCCGGTTCTTTACGTCGACAGCCAAAGCAGCAGCCAAGGCTTCGTCCTCAGCCACCGTCGCACCACGCGGCGCGGTGCCCTTCATCGGCATCGTTTCGACGTTGCGGTCACCATCAATGTTGAAAAACAGCTCAGGCGAGCGCGACAGCAGCCGCACATCCCCCATCTCAACAAATGCCCCATGACCAACAACTTGCTGGGCGGCCAATGCCCCATATAACCCCGCTGCCGTTCCATGCATGCGCATAGAAATCGGCATGGTCAGATTAGCCTGATAAAAATCACCCGCCTGAATATGGGCCATCACTTCATCAAAGGCAGCAGCATAGCGTGCCTGGTCCCAATGCAGCTTTAACTCAGACAACCCGGCAGAATAGGTCTCACCTGCCGCCTGAGCTTGAAACCGGCCCGCGCCCAACACATCAGGCCCTTCAAAAACCCCGAAATGCAGCAGTGGCAACCGCCCTTTGCGAAACAGCGGGGCCAGGGTTGGCTCTAGGGCATAGCCAAGCTCATAGGATGCATAGCCAGCCAGCCAATGCCCGGCGGACTGTGCGGCCTCCATCGCGGCAAAGGCCGCCGGCACCTGATCAGGGGTATAGGCAATAATCTCGCCCACCGGCTCGGCAAACAGCGCCGGTTGGCCCAAGGGGCCATTCTCTATCATGACATAGGGGGTGAACATGGGGCGGCCTCTTCACCAGCCAACATTTGGCTGGTCTGCGCGTCCCAATAGCATCAGATTTTACGGGCGCAAGCGCCTCTGCGATCCAAAACTAAACAATCACGTCGACGGATGACATCTCGCCCACATCAAACACCTGTTTATAGCGGTTAACCGTCTCCGCCGGACCCATCGCCTTATGCTTATTGTCAGACAGTTTAACAGTGCGGGAACCATTGGCCTGAACCGCCTTACAGACCAGAGAGAACGGGTCCAACCGCCCATCAGCATCCAGCCCACGGAAATCATTGGTCAACAGCGTGCCCCAGCCAAAACCAACATTCACCTGATCTTTGAAGCGGTCCTGCAAATCAATGATCTGCCCTACGTCCAACCCGTCAGAGAAAATCACACGTTTTTCGCGCGGGTTCCGCCCCTGACTGCGCCACCAGTTAATTGCCATCTCGGCACCGGTCGCCGGGTCTCCACTGTCCACACGAACACCGGTCCAATCGGCCAACCACGCGGGCGCACGGTCATAGAATGTTTTGCTGGTGAATGTGTCCGGCAACGCGATCAGCAAATTGCCGTCGTAATCCTCTTGCCAGTCAGACAGCACATCATAGGGCGACTTGGCCAGTGCCTGATCCCCATCGGCCAGCGCGGCATAGATCATCGGCAGCTCATGCGCGTTGGTGCCAATGGCTTCCACCTCACGCCGCATGGCGATCAGACAGTTGGATGTACCGGTAAACCCGCTGCCCAGCCCCTCTTGCATCGCCTGTACGCACCAATCCTGCCACATAAAACTATGGCGGCGGCGCGTGCCAAAATCAGCGATGGCAAGGCCCGGTACACGGCGTAGGCGCTCAATCTTTTCCCAAACCCGCGCCATGCCGCGCGCATATAGCACTTGCAGCTCAAACTTGCCCATGCCCCGCGTGACGGCCCGGCTCCGCAGCTCCATCAAAACCGACAGCGCAGGAACCTCCCACATCATCGCCTCGGGCCAAGTGCCTTCAAAAGTCAGCTCATATTGCCCACCGCGCTTTTCCAAATGATAGGCAGGCATTTTCAGGTTTTCGAACCACTCCATGAAATCGGGACTGAACATCCACCGCTTGCCATAGAATGTATTACCACGCAGCCAGGTGCTTTCACCCCGTGACAGAGACAAAGACCTGATGTGGTCAAGCTGCTCTCGCAACTCGCCTTCATCAATCAGCTCTGCCATCGGTACTTTGATGGATCGATTGATCAGGCTGAATTCCACATGAACATTCCGATGCCGACGAAAAATCGTCTGTGCCATCAGAATTTTATAGAAATCCGTATCCAGCAAAGACCGTACAATCGGATCGATTTTCCAATTGTGGTCATAAACCCGTCTAGCGATGTCAGTCATCTGATCAGCCTAGTTCCGCAGCAGTTACCAGCTTTACGCCGTTTTCACGCATGTCAGCTTCAGCAGCTTTCAGCGATCCGTCAAGGTCAATCGCCCGGCATGCGTCCATAACAACAGTGACATCAAAGCCCAGCTTGGCTGCATCTACTGCTGAAAACCGCACGCAGAAATCGGTCGCAAGCCCTGCCATAACCAACCGTTCAACCCCACGTTCACGCAGATACCCGGCCAGCCCTGTCGGCGTTTTGTGGTCATTTTCAAAGAATGCAGAATAACTATCAATTGCCCTGCGAAACCCTTTGCGAATGATCAGGTCTGCATCCACACGCAAATCAGCATGAAACGCCGCCCCATCAGTTCCCTGCACACAATGGGTCGGCCACAATACCTGCGGCCCATAACTCGCTTCAATCAACGAATATGGCGCGGCCCCCTCGTGCTGGTCGGCAAAAGATGAATGATCCGCTGGGTGCCAATCTTGGGTAAGCACTGTCATTTCAAATTGCGGTATCAGACGGTTGATCACGGGAACAACCTGATCTCCCCCCTCCACCGCCAATGCGCCACCGGGGCAAAAATCATTCTGAACGTCGATCACGACAAAGCAGGTATCTGGCATTCTCAGCTCCAGCAAACAGATGGCCTTAAATGTAACGTAGGGCTGTCTAACACAAGGTGTTTACAGGCAGGCGCAAGACATAGGGTCAAAAATAAATGACCCCCATTTGCGAGGGGGATTGCAAATGGGGGCCAAAAGAGGCGCCGGTGGGGCTTAAGCGCCTTTTAAGTACGTGACTAAAACGAAGCCACGATTTGTAAGAGCCGTAAAACTCTATCCCCAGTCCTATCCAAACTTTTGGAACTTGCAGCAACAAACTTAACATCAAGAAATAACACGTTTGATTGATCAATCATTACGTGCGAAGCATGCCGTTGAAAATACACGTAAATTCCCGAAATGCGGCCAATTAAAGGCCAAAATTGGCGAATTCATGTGTGATAAATATCATAGGTAGCAATGGGTTATGCGGATTTCAATCTCCTAATCAGGCGTGACAACATCGTGAATCATTCGCACCTTACGGTTGTTTTTCCATTCCGATTCTGAAGTTTCGGAAAACCCGCAACCCGTATAGAACGCCCGCGCGGCAGAATTCTCCGCCCTGACATCCACCACCAAATACCGCCGCCCTGCCTGCGCGGCCATATCCATCAACACCCGCACAACCGCACGCCCGATCCCTGATCGGCGCAACGCTGGCGAAACGACGAAACCATCAACCAGATATTCATCATCTGCATATTCCGATGCAGCGCCCAGAAACCCAATCGCCCGCCACAATCCGCCAAACAGACCAAAGGAACGGATCAGGTCACGAATGGAAAATCCGATGAACCCGCCATCATCATCATGAAACCCTGCAATCGCCACCAACTCCCCATCCAACAGGGTGCACAGGCAATGTTTAGGGCGGAAACATGACGCGAGAAAATCGCGGCTGCGATCATCAAAACGCAGCATTGGGGATAGCTGATCAGCAAAGGCTGATAAGTATAATTCGACCGCCGCTGCCTCATGCTCCGGGTCCAGCCCGACAGAAAAAGAAACCCGCCCCATGAGCTGATCATAGGGCGGGCATAATCGATGTGAAAGTGTCTTACGACAAACCCTATTAAGCTGACATTTTCGCCAGAATGGCGTCGGTCATTTCAGATGTACCGACCTTGGTACCACCCTCAACAGTCATCAGATCCGCCGTGCGAAGACCATCTGCCAAAGCAGCCTCAACCGCACCCTCGATCAGATCAGCCTCAGCGCCCATATCGAATGAATAACGCAGCGCCATGGCAAAGCTCAGAATACAGGCGATTGGGTTGGCAAGGCCCTGACCAGCAATGTCAGGCGCAGAACCATGTACCGGCTCATACATCGCTTTCGGGCGACCATTTTCCATCACCGCACCAAGGCTGGCAGATGGCAACATGCCAAGCGAGCCAGTCAGCATCGCCGCAACATCAGATAGCAGATCGCCGAACAGGTTGTCGGTGACAATCACGTCAAACTGTTTGGGCCAACGCACCAACTGCATCGCGCCAGCGTCCGCATACATGTGGCTCAGTTCTATATTGGCATATTCTTCGTCGCCAATTTTCTGAACTTCTTCGCGCCACAGGATGCCGCTTTCCATCACATTGGCTTTTTCCATGGAGCAGACCTTGCCGCCACGTTTACCAGCCAGATCAAAGGCGGTGCGCGCAATGCGCTGAATTTCGTTGGTCGTGTAACGCTGAGTGTTCACGCCCATACGCTGACCATCTTCCAAATCGGTAATGCCGCGCGGCTCTCCGAAATAAACGCCTGAGGTCAACTCACGAACGATCATGATGTCGAGGCCGGCAATAACCTCATGCTTCAATGATGAAGCTTCAGCCAGCGCATCAAAACACTGCGCCGGGCGCAGGTTGGCATAAAGGTCCATTTCCTTGCGCAACCGCAACAAGCCGCGTTCTGGCTTTAGGCTGAAATCAAGGTTGTCATACTCAGGCCCACCAACGGCACCCAGCAATACAGCATCAACTTCCTGCGCCTTGGCCATGGTGTCATCATGCAGCGCGACACCATGCGCATCATAGGCTGCACCACCGACCAGATCTTCGCTCACATCAAAATGGATGTCGCGGTTATCAGCCAGCCAGCCAATAACACGGCGCACTTCGGCCATCACTTCGGGGCCAATTCCATCACCGGGCAGAATTAATAAGGAAGGGTTCGCCATCATCACACTCCAGAATATCTATCGCGGTTCGCGTACCGGGAAGGGGCGATAAGGTCAAGGTTGCAGCGGTTTGACGATTAGGACAGAGGAACGCTATGCTGACTGCATTACACCGCCGGAGGGCAAATAATGTTGAACATCATATTTAGAACCAGCTTGGCTTACACCCTTCTCCTCATTTTCTTTAGCGCTTATTTGCTAGGCCTAAGCGGAGCGATGAAAACCTTTTTGGGCAGCGGCATACATATCGCTATCTGCCTGTTCGTCGCCTATATTTCCGCAGTTGTTATGGCGGCAAAGCTGTACGGCCGCAGATGGGGAAGCGCCCCAGGTCAACGGCTTCGGCTTTACATATCAACAGCCTTGGCAATTGCTCCAATTGGATTTCTGGCAGTTTTGTTGCTGCCGCTCGCATTTGCGAATGGCTTCAATTCAAATTTGAATTTTACCGGAAACCTCGGTGGTCAAATTGCATTCTCGATACTCTACATGGGAACCTCAACTGGCATGACTTACGTGATTTTTGGTATGTCTCTACGGTCCATGCCAGAAAACTTATCTGACAATTACGAAGACGTTTTTTAACTAACCCCATCCCCCATTGCCCCCCACCACACAGCCACATAAGTTAGCGCCCACTCGAACATCCGGAATTTCGTAGGAGCGCCCAAATGACCACCACCCGCCTCAGCCTGTATTTCTTGGGCGTTAATCTGGTCATGACCATCGCTATGGCCATCATCCTGATTATGCTGGATTTGGCATTTGGGCTAGAAATCGGCGGCTCTGGCCCTGCCATGGGCGTTCTTATCGGTTCCATCATCATGGCATCCCGTAAATTTGCTTCGCTAGAGGATGAACCACCCAGCCCCGGTCGTTATTGGCGGTTATCACTTGGCATGACGGCTGCGGCGGTTGTTGCGAACCTGATCACAGTTGCGGCGGTCGGCAGTTTGATCGCACCAGACTTGCTCAGCGCGGCTTCTGCCAGTGGCGGCACATTCGTATTTCTCCTGATCGTTCTGGGCATAACCTTTGTTATCGAGCTGGCTATAATCCGCTTCGCCTTTGCCTATTTCAGCCGCCGTGAAATTCAGGTCCGTATGGCCGCCAAAATCAACGAGTTCGAATAGCCCGCGCGCCAAAGGAAATCGCTCATGTCACCGATCAGCCTCAGCATCTTCTTTTTCTTTGTTTACCTGGTCCTGATTTTCCTCGCAGGCGGCGCGGCATATGTGATTGAGGTTTATGGCGGCTATGCCTTTCCAAAAACCGCTCTGGGCATCGTTGTTCTCAGCGTTGCCTCTTATCTGGCGGCAAAACGTTACGTCCGACTGACCGAAACGGCACCATCGCCACGTACTATGTGGCGGCTTTCAATCTACCTCGGCATTGCGGCCGCTTTCGCTTTGCTGTCCCTCTTGCCATTGGTCATTCAAAACACAGATCAAGAGCTGCTGAACCAACCCGGTTCGGGAACAATGTTGATCATCGTTCTGACGCTCATTTACGTGGTGCAAACCCTGCTGATCCGGGTATTCTTTGGCATGGGCGTAAATCAGGAAATCGCCAAGCAAAAGACGACCGGTTCCGCCCCCTAAATCGCCCGCAATCCATCAGCCAGTGCATCAAACACTGTGCGGATCAGGCGACTGGTTCGCAATTCCTCATGCGTAGTCAGCCAGACCGGCAATGCAGGCAGCGGCACCTCGCTCAACACCCGCCGCACACCCGGCGTATGATCCGCGACCGAGCATTGCATGGCGCCGATTCCGGCACCCGCAACAACCGCCTGCCAATAGGCGATCTGGTTATCTGTCCGTAGGCGAAAAAAAGTGCGCGTTACCGGCAGGTCATGGTCACGCACATAGTCAACAATCGCCGGATTGCGGTCATACCCAACCATGTGGTGCTGGGCAAAATTCGCCACCTCGGGCTCTCCATAACGCGCCAGATAAGCGTCAGAGGCATAGAGGCCCGTCTGCAAATCCCCGACCTTGCGTGCAATCAACCCACCCTGCTCGGGTCGGTACATCCTCACGGCAATATCAGCCTCTCTCAGCAACAGGTTATCGCTGGTGTTAGAGGCAACAAGCTCCAGCTCCACACCCGGCCTATCATCCATAATCTTGGTCAGGATTTCGGGCAGATGATAAACACTCAACACCTCTGATGCTGTGATCCGCACGGCACCTTCCACCGCCTCAGACCGCCCCGCAGCGGCCAGCGACATGCGGGCAGCAGCGGCCTCCACATCCTGCGCATGGGCCAACATATCCCGGCCCGCATCAGTCAAAACCATCCCACGCGGGCCCCGGTCAAACAGCGTTACGCCTAACGCCGTCTCCAACGCATCAACCTTACGCCCAAGCGTCGGCTGGCTTTGCCCTAACTGCGCGGCAGCAGCAGACAGCGACCCCGTTTCGGCACAGGCAAGCAGGGGTTTCAGATCATTCCAATCAAAGCTCATTCTGTCATACTATTCGTTTATGAATATCAAAACCACATAAACATCTATTTTCCATTCAATTTTATTCCCCCATCTTACTGGGGAAGCAAAAAACAAAGGATCTCTTCGATGACACAGACCGTTCTCATTCTCGGCGCAAACGGCCGCTTTGGCCGCGCTGCCACCACCGCATTCGCCAACGCAGGCTGGAACATCCGCCTATGGCTCCGCCCCGGTGCCAAGGCATCAGTGGGCCACAGCGTCCACCATGGCGACCTTCATGATGCAGTGGAACTGGAAAAAGCCGCGGTGGGTGCTGACGTCATCGTCAACGCGCTAAACCCGCTCTACCCCGACTGGGCGACCGAACTGCCGCGCATCACCCGCGCTGTGATAAACGCAGCCCGCAACACCGGCGCAACAGTCATGATCCCCGGCAACATCTATAACTTCGGCACCGATCTGCCCGAAGTGCTGACCGAGGACACGCCTCAGATCGGCGACCACAAAAAGGCCGCGCTGCGCATAGAGATGGAGGAAGCCTATCGCAACAGCGGCGTGCGAACCATCATCCTACGTGCCGGCGATTTTATCGAAGGCACCAGCACCAATAACTGGTTCGACACTCACATCACCAAAAACATCCTAAAGGGCAAAGTCACCTACCCCGGCCCGCTGGACCGCCCCCACGCATGGGCCCATCTGCCAGACATGGCGCGTGCAGCAGAGATGTTGGTAACCAACCGAGATCAATTGGCACCATTCCAAACCGTCGGTTTCTCCGGCTATACACTCACCGGCCAGCAACTAATTGACGTGCTTGGTCAGGCCAGCGGCGCGCCCCTGAAACAAACCAGTTTCCCATGGTGGATGCTCCGTCTACTTTCCCCCATGGTGCCACTGATCCGTGAAGTTCTGCCCATGCGCTACCTCTGGAACCGCCCCCACCAAATCGACGGCGCAGAGCTCGCAAGACTGGCCCCAGACTTCCACCCAACCCCGGTAGCAGAGGCAATTACAACCTGCCTAACCGAACTGGGCCTCCGCCCAACAAGCGGACCCGCAGACGCCGGTTTTCAGGATTTTGTAGCGGCCTAGGTAAACCGCCGCGTGTGCCTTAACAGCCGCGCGGCGTCTACTCGTTTTCTCAACAGAGGTTCGTTGAAATCCTCTTTGCGTTGACCCAGATTGTTTGGCTCTTTAGATTTCGCTCATGCTTTCTAATCGCCTTTGTATTTACTACACATTGATTTTGTTCGTCGCTTGTCTGGTGCACGCGGCTGCGGCTATGGCGGTTTATACAGCTTTCGACAGCGGCCTTCCCAGCGTTACGATTGACTTGCTGGTCTACCTAATACCATCAATCCTGATCGGCTGGATGTTCGTTAGAACTAACGCGCAAGAACCATCAAATCGGCAGCTCTGGTGGCATTCTGCCCAGCTTACAATGCTCGCAGCAGGGACGCTATTGATGGTTTGGTCAATGGTGCGCGTGTTCAACACAACCGATTATTGCACCCCTGGCTGGCGCTACGACATGCTTCCATTAGGGTTTGTTGTTTTTCATTTTCCGATTACGCGCCTAATTTACGGCTTAGTGGTCCGCTTGGAATTTGCCAAACAAGCTATAGCGATTAGGAACAGTTTCTAGGCACGGCCTGACAGCCACCTCACCACTCAACATTAACCGCCAAAGGCCCGCGAAACGCCCAGCCGACAAAACGGGTTGCACCATCTGCCAACCGTAAGTCGGGGAACCGGGCGAACAGACGCGGCAATGCGACTTCTGAGATTAAAGCCTTGGACGCCCACGCCCCGGCACAGAAATGCGGCCCCGCACCAAAGGCGATATGTTTGGATGCATCGCGCGTGACATCGAAATTGTCTGGTGCCTCAAACACCGCTTGGTCTCGATTGGCCGCACCAAACATCAAAAACGCCATCGTCCCTTCGGTCAGGTCAGCACCCAAAACCTCGCAATCCTTAGCAATCCGGCGCGGTGACATGCCAATCGGGCTGATCCAGCGGACATATTCGGCCATCGCTTCGGGCCAAGTCACCGCTCCGGCCTTTACTTTTGCTAATTGGTCCGGGTGGCTTAACAGCGCCCAAACCGCCCCGGCGATCACGTCACGCGGCTCGTTCTGCCCACCAGAGATCGCCAGCTTGATATTGGCCTTCACGCTGTCCATTGGCAGGTCAGCCCGCATCTGGGCCGCCAACAGGCTGCTCTCATCCGCCGTATCAGCCGCCGCTGTCGCCTCAATCATCGCATCCATTTCGATGGTCGCTTGCGCGCAACGGGCAGCAGGCTCTGGCGCGCCCGCATAATTGGCAATCCCATCCATCATCGCCTGAGACCAACGGTCAATGTCGGCATAGCTCGCATCCATCAACCCTGTGATCCGCCGCAACGCATGACCCGACAAGGGCAGCGCATAATCCTGTACCAAATCACAGAACCCCTTGGCCGTCATTGCATCCAGCAAGGCATCCGCATCAGCCTCAAACCCGGCTTTCCATTTGTCAGCCACGGTGCGGGGGGAAACTGCGGGGAAAATCGCCCGCCGTTCAACCATATGATCCGCGCCGTCTTTACGCATCAAGTTATGGCCCATCAACTTCACCATCAGCCCGTCAGGCTGATGCGAAGAGAATATGTCGATCTGTTTTTCCAGCACCGAAATATCAGCCAGCCTGGTGATCACCACCCCATTCAGCTCAGGCACAAAGGCAATCGGGGCGGCCTCGCGCAAGGCATCCAACTGCGGATAAGGATCATCCCATAGCGCCGCCATATCCAGATGCTTGATCGGCGCGGCACCCATTATCGTTGATCCGGCAACTTATAATCCATCTCTTCCAACCGCTTACGCAGGTGCAGTTTTGATATTTTGCCCGTCGCCGTATGCGGCAACTCATCCATAAACACGACATCATCAGGGCGCTGCCATTTGGCAAAATTCGCCGCTGCCAGATCGATGATCTCGGTCGGGTCAGGGTCCGCCCCCGCCGCCTTTACGATCACCAGCACAGGCCGCTCATCCCACTTCGGATGCGCCACACCAATCGCCGCGGCCTCAGCCACACCCGGATGCGCCACCGCAGCGTTCTCTAACTCGATGGAGCTTATCCACTCCCCACCCGATTTAATCACATCCTTTGATCGGTCAGTAATGCGGACATATGAATTTGCATCTATTGTCGCAACATCACCAGTATCAAACCAGTTTTCGTCATCAGCAGCTTCTTCAGCACCCTTCAAATAACGTTTCACCACGCCCGGTCCACGGATCAACAAACGGCCCTGCGTCTCTCCATCCCAAGGCAACTCGGCACCCTCATCATCGACAATTCTCAGATCGACAGTAAACGGCGAATGCCCAACCGTTTCCTGATTATCCAACCGCCCAGCTTCATCCAGCGCCATAATCTCTGGCGTAAACGTTCCCATCGTGCCCAGTGGAGAGGTTTCTGTCATGCCCCAGGCATGCAACACCCGAACACCATAATCATTCTGGAACGCTTCTATGACAGCACGCGGGCAAGAGGAGCCTCCAATGACCACCCGTTTCAAAGTCGAAGGCGATTTACCCTCTGCCTTGAGATATTGCAGCAGCAACAGCCAAATCGTCGGCACGGCGGCGGTAATGGTCACGCCCATTTCCAACATCTCAAACAACGCGCCCGGCGTCATATCCCGCCCCGGCATAACCAGAGACGCCCCGTTCAGCGGCGCGGTATAGGCAATGGACCAACCATTTGCGTGGAACAGCGGAACCACAGGCATCATCACATCATTGCATGACACACCCAAACTATCCGGCGTGGATGACGCCAAGGCATGCAGCACATTTGATCGATGGGTATAAACAACACCCTTCGGGTTCCCGGTGGTGCCAGAGGTATAGCAAATGCCACAGGCATCTCTCTCATCCCCTTCAACCCAGGCAAAATCACCGCTCTGCGCTGCAATCCATTCTTCATAACAAATCGGACTTGGCAGTGTCGTTTCCGGCATATGCTCTCGGTCGGTCAGAATGACGTAACTCTGAACAGTGGTTAGCTGATCTTGAACTGCCTCAATCAAAGGCACGAGGTCATAGTCGACCATCAGCACCTTATCTTCAGCATGGTTAATGATATACACCAATTGCTCGACCGATAAGCGCGGGTTCAGCGTATGCAGCACACAACCAGCGCCAGAGACGCCATACCAAACCTGCATATGACGCGCCGTATTCCACGCCATAACACCAACGGTATCCCCACGGCCCAACCCCATCTCGGCCAGCCCTTCAGCCACACGCAGCGCCTTAGCCCGAACCTCGGCATAGTTGGTTTCCTCAATCGGCCCTTCAACCGTGCGCGTGATAATGCGGCGGTTCGCATGATATTTGGCAGCGTGATCCAGAATTGACGAAACCCGCAGTGGCCAGTCTTGCATTAGATTGTGCAAAGCGTTCTCCCTTGAACGTC